>CAZAXJ010000008.1:0-12642 GCA_964489075.1 uncultured Candidatus Saccharibacteria bacterium | reverse complement strand
GATTTGTTGGAATACATTATTGCCAGCTGCTGTGCTACCCGTTGATTACTGGTAATAGAAATTATTGGTAATTTGGGCCGTCTTGCGGCAATCTTTAAAGCGGTTGCGCCACTTTTGGTTTCAGCAACAATTGCAACTGCGTTAACTTCTTTTGCAAGCGAAATAACAGCAGAGCTAATTGCCCCTTGTTTAGTGCCTGTATCAACTGGTTCTTCGTTATACTGCACGTTAAATGGTGAATTAACTTCTGTGTAGCGGATAATTTTTTTCATTGTTGCAACAGCCTCAATAGGATATTTCCCGTTTGCCGTTTCATCGCTTAGCATTACGCAATCTGCGCCAATCAACACTGCACTTGCAACGTCGCTAACTTCTGCTCGGGTTGGTTCTGGGTTTTCTGTCATACTTGCTAGCATTTGCGTTGCAACAATGCTTGGACGACCGTATTTCACACCCAAACTAACGATTTTACGCTGCAAAATCGGCACACTTTCTGCTTCTGTTTCAATAGCCAAATCACCGCGAGCAACCATTACCGCGTCAGATGCATGAATAATATTTTCTAGATCTTCAGTCGCAGCACGAGTTTCGATTTTCGAGATTATTTTTGCTTCGCTCCCGTGGTTTTTAAGTAAGCGCCGCAAGTTTAAAATATCTTTATCTGACTGAACAAAACTAAGCGCTACGTAATCAATATCATTTTCAGCACCAAAAGCAATGTCTTTCAAATCTTTTTTGCTTAAAATATCGCCTTCAAAATCAGTATCAGGTAAATTAATGCCTTTACGCGATATTAAAATTCCATCATTTTCTGCACGAACATGAACAACACCGTCTTTAACGCTTGTAACAATGGTCTTTATGCGACCATCATACAAATACAGTCGTTCGCCACGTTTAACCTTAGTACTTAAGTCATACTGGATCGGGATAGTTTTTTCGCGCTCATAATCTGCTTTATACCTAAATTTTAACGATTGGCCTTTTTCAATTCCGATTGCGCCGCCAAAATCGCCAAGTCGAATTTTTGGCCCCTGTAAATCCTGAATAATAGCAACCGGTTTACCATATTCTTGGCTTGCTTTGCGAATCCATTTAATCTGAGTCTCGCGTTCATCGTACGTACCATGGCTAAAATTTAGCCGTAATGCATTGGCACCAGCTTTAATTAGCACCAAAATATCTTGGTATGAATTTGTCGAAGGCCCAATGGTGGCAATGATTTTAGCGCGCTTAAAATCGGCTAAAGGTACATTCGGAATAGTCTGAGTCGTTTGCATTATTTTATTTGGCCCACCGTATATTTATTTGTAGTATAACAGGTTAACGATTTAGGATATTTTCTTCGCAAGAATAGTGCCACCTTGGCTAGAAAAACCCTGTTGTTTGTATGGCCGTTCAACATCAGATACATTTGTTGTGTCAACAACTACACTATTGCGACCAACAAGTTCTCCTAAACGCCTAGTACAATCTTGTAATCCTTCATGCACTTTCGCTTCACTACCATTTAGCCCTGATCTAACAGCATGGGCCGTTACTTCTATTTCTCTTTCGCCCACTAAATGCAGGGCAATTATACCCAATTTTTGATTTGCTTCGGGGTCTTCGGCAACAAAAATTAAATCGCCACTATGTCTATCTCGATATTCTTGTGGATCAATCTGCGTTCCACATTTATCCGCAACAATATCGACAATTTCTTCCATATCTTGCATGCTTGGTTGAGTAAGCTGATGTATTTGTATTTCTTGGAGAGCCATTTTTCTCCTCTTAAGATATTCTTTTACCACGCACAAAAAAGATGTTTTGTTCGCGCCAAGGTTTTTATTTTTACACCTCTACTATCTAGCCTACGCCCCTCAGCATGAGAGTCAACCCATAATTTTTATTTAATACGAAATAACTTTCTAGACTAGACTTATTACCTCTGTTATGTTACTATTTTTTGGCGTCCGTTTGGCCTCATCGTCTAACGGTTAGGACACCGGGTTTTCATCCCGGCAATAGGGGTTCGATTCCCCTTGAGGTCACCAGTTTTAGAGCCCCAGCTTATCTGGGGTTTTAAAATTGGTCGCTCTCGAAGAGAGCCGAACCCTGTAAGGCGGTTCGGGCATAGCGTTCGCTTGCGAACATTCCCCTTGAGGTCACCAAAAATGACTTTTCTGATTCAGAAAGGTCATTTTTGTTTGGTGCGTATCTGTAAAGCGGGCTAATATTGGTGGTTGAAAACTCGAGGTTTTTTATTTATCCTTCAAAAGCTCTACCTAGGATGACTCCTTTAAATCAGTATGGTAAAGCATTGTCTTTATCAAAAGTAATTCTTATCATGGTATGTATGGAACAAGAAAGACCGCAACAAGAACATGAGGGAGAAAAATATTTAAAGCTATTAGGGCTTGAAAAACTCGCTGACCTGCAAATACAAGGAAGGCCAGAAAAGATGCGCGACTTTCTAGACATCTGTGGCGAACATGCCCGTCCACTACTAGTTGGTTTAGAAAGTCTTGAGCCCGATGATCCACGTTTCATACCAACTCGCGATGCACTCCGTGGCTACATTAGTAAATTTGTAAGTTCAACGGAAAGTTAGAGACGAGTTAGGTGGGAGTACCAACTGGTAGCACTGGAGGTTATGAGTATATTCATACTGACGGTAGTGTTTATTATGCCGAAAGTATAGCAAGTGCTCGCGCTATTTGCCCTGTGCTTGGGAAAATGGCAATCGAACATGTGAACCTTTTATTAGAAGTAGCGGCTGTCGGGCAGCAGAAGATGAAAGAACAAAAACTAGAACTAGAAGATGAGCAACAAATACAACCAAATGTTGAGATAGTAACTACAGATCTCGAGCTTGAATCAAATCACGTTGAACTTACTGAGCAAATGGTCGCTATCGACACAGATAGAGAAAAAATAGCACATGTTCTAAGCTCGGATTCTACAACTCCAGATCTAATAATAAAAACCAATCTGGCACCCGAATCGTCAGTTAATTATAGCGTGGAGGAACATACTCTAGAAACTACTTCATCTGAAATAATCAGTAATGATAGCTATGAAATTGAGTCAGGTATGGCACGGTCAAGTATAGTTGAATCGGCCACTAAGGAAGTAGTTGCAACCAACTATGAATCGTTAGTAGAAACTACTGCGCACGTAGTAAAAGCAGCCAAAGAAGAGAGCCACGGAACAAATACTGAATCACTTAAGTCAATAGAAAGTAATCACGAAGATAAGGCTAGTAAATTTACGTATGATGTCTTTAAGGCTAATCATGTAGATGAGAGTAAGACTAAGGAGTCTCAAGATTTCATATCGCCAATCTCACCAGAACTTGGAACCAAAGCCCCCGACACTAACAGTCCATCAGAAATACTGCTTACGATAGCGCCAGAAGTAGAGCCGATTAGATGGAATAATGTGCTTGAAAAAGAACCAGAAGAAATCTACAAAAATTTTATTACAGCAATAGATACTCTTATTAATCACGATCCTGACACTGAAACTGATGATTATAGCAAAGAGCTAGCAACCACTAGTGACGAAAAATCATTTACTACTGTCGAATCTCTACTTAGTACCGAAAGTGAACCACTAGTAGCGCCTGCTATTGCCCGCATCGTTATCGAACAATTTAATGAGCTAGAAGAAGAAACAACTATACCGTTAGTTAAAAATATTGTGCAGTCAGTTCATACTATAGATACACTCGAAACGCAGAAAGCTATGTCGGAAGAAATTAAAGCAGTTCGAGAAGAACTAGAAGAACAAGTTATTTGCCTCTTTGAAAAGCTTGATATTGAATATAGCCCAGATGAAGTCAGAGCATTTATGGCCATGTTATTACATTCAGACTTTATACCACTACCGCCAGAAGAAGAATTGTTTGGCAAAGTTAACAAAGATGAAGGTACTCACGAAGTAAAACATACTTTTTCACATGCTGTAATTACAGCTAAAAATGAGGTTGAATTTGATATTAAGCACTTCATTGGTATGTTTGTGTTACATCAGATAACGGTATAGTTGTTTCTTCTAGCTTATTAAATGTCTTTTGCCTATTTTACAAACCACCTCGGCGAATAAGCCACAGCTTATAACCAAAACCGCTAACTACCGACGAAGCAGTAAATACATACCTATGTTTATGGCTTATCTCAACAACTAAAAACAGCCTTCGTTTTAAGAAGGCTGTTAATAGCTCGCTGACATGCGAGTTAGTGCGGTCAGTCTAGATTAAGTATAGCAATTTATCGATTATTTCGACGTATTGCCCACAATCGGTGGCCAACTGCACCGGCAATTGTAGCTCCAGCAAATAAGCCAAGTAAGCTACCAGCACCAGTGTTAGGAAGTTCACTAGGTGTAGTAGGAGTAGTAGGAGGAGTAACAGGTTTGCCACTCTCGAACGTTACAACCTTCATGCAAGCTTCGCTTTCATCGGTTACTAATTTGCCATTTACCATAAAGCTTGGCACCGCTGTAATGGTGTATGTACCATCTTTAGCGTATGTGTGCTCTACTTTAGTTTTGTCGGTTACTAGGTTCTGAGAACCATCACCAAAGTTATATGTAACACTTTTGAAAGTAGCACCGTTAAGAGCAGTGTACTGCACCTTAGCGCCAATCTTTCGGCCACCAAGCATTGATACGTTTAATGCATCGCAAGAATAACTTGGCTTTGTGTGATCACATTCTTTGTTAACAGTTACAAAAGCATCGTCTGCTGTTGCACTACTGCCAACTCGAGCTTCGGCAATGTTCTTTAATTTGTTAACGCCACAATTAAGATCTTCTACCTTAGGAGTAGTAGCCTTGAAGCGTACATATGCACCACCACCTGGCAAGTAGTCGCCAATCATTAAACCACCGTTAGATACAATTGCATCGTTGCCAGCAGGTTTAGGTGTAGGATCGCTACCATAGTAAACTACAGTGCTACCAGACACGACTTTCATACCTTTAGGTAATTGGTCACGGATAACAACTCCCTTAAGAGTAGTGTTACCTGTGTTCTTAAAGTGCATTTGATAAGAAACAGTCGCATTAGGCTTAGTTGTTACGTTTTCGCTCCAACTTGTGTCGCCAGGGTTTGCAACGGTTTTATCAATTGTGTAACCAGGGTTTTTCATCTTTACTTTAACCTTAATGGTTACGATGTTTACATATTGGAAACAACCAGGAAAAACACCGTTCGGGTTTTTATAACCCAAAGCTGCACCGTTGTTAACAATGCTATCAGCTAATTTCATACCTTTAGGGTTAGCGTTGTTGTAAGCAACCGCGCTACCAGATACGTATTCAAGCGTAAAAGCTTTGTCGCCATAAAAGTCTACTGTATCAGCAACTTCTTTTGGTGTAGCGTTGCTTGCACTTACATAAGCGTTGGCACGTAGTGCGCTAGCTTTTGCAGTTGGCAAGTAAATACGAATTTTAGTGTTTTTTGCAACACCTTTACCATCGAAGTTTTTACCATTTAGGTTGTCAGCTGCGTTGTTGTGTACGTATGCACGTACCAAAATTTCTTCGCCGTCTTTTACTTTAACCTTGTCGGTAAAACCACCTTGGCTTGTGTTACTTGCAGGCTTAGCGTCAAAAAATGTTCGCTCATCGCCATAGTTAGGGTTATTTGTTATCGAATTAAACGTTACATGATCAGCAGGTTTCTGGATCGTGTAAGTTGGCCGTTCTGGCCACCAAGCACCAGCAGCAGCAGTTACACCAAAAACGGCAGTAACAGCTAAAACTAGGCCAAACACTTTCTTATTCAAAAATGCTCGTTTCATAAATCACCTCCTTTAAAAAAGTGAATTTCAAACTTAAAATTAATTAATAGTTCTTTGCTAAAACCACCAAATTGTAAAAGCACTTGCTCTCTCAAATGCCCACTCGCAGCAATTTAAATATATTTTAGCATAAACTTTATTTATTGTCAATAATATCGATTTGTTAACGTGCAGTGCAGCTGCAGCTCTTATATAAGCAGCGAAGTCACATCATAACAGTGCGTTAAAAACCATTTTCAAAAGGTTGTTTAGCGGGGGGAGGAGTAAAACTCTTCCACACCCGCTAACTGTACGTTTACTAGTTGCCCAACATGTTGTTGGGGCTGGGGGCGCAGCACGAAGCTGCGCCCCCAGCCCAGTTAATCACGGAGGAGGTGGCGGAGGATCTTGATCCCCACCAACCGGATCTTCGGGGTTACCCCCAGCCGGATCCGGATCCTCAGTTGGATCTGGCAGCGGAGAATCATTACCTCCTCCGCCACCATTGTTTCCGCCCCCACCAGAACCTGGACACGGCCCATTGCAACCCGTAGGGCTGTCAGTGGGATTCGTAGCTGGACCGGGGTTACCCCCAGCCGGCGTAGTGCCAGGTCCCTTGACCTGACCCGGAACATCAGGATTGTTCATCGGATCCTCGGAAGGATCCTTCGGCACAATACAGATGTGCGAATCACTCGACACCACTTGCCCCGGAGGACACTTGTGGTGAGAGGAGGGAGGATTGTGCGGGGGCTTACCGGGCGTCATCGGGTTTCCACAGCGGTGGAGAACCCAAGTAACACTTCCGTCGCCCCACACAATCTTGGTAGCATTGCGGTTACCAAGAATGCGTTCGCACTTGACAATCACTTTGCCGTTCACAACGAAGGTATTACATCCATTCGCCGGAGCGGTTTTGTTGACTGTCTTGACAGCGGGCTTGTTCAGCTCCGCCACCAATGCGAACCAGGCTTGTTTGCCGGCTGCGGTGTAGCAGCCGTCAGACGCAACATCACTTTCAGTGAGCGTCTGCTTGTTTGCGAGCGGGCTCATGTTGTAAAGAGCAACCAGAGCGGACGGATCCGCCTTGGCAGCCTTCAACAGAGACGCCTGGACCTTTTCTGGCGAACCAGAGAGTCCAGTAGCAATAACGCGGTTACCCGCGTCATTGCCATCGACCTTAACCACCCAGCAGGAGTCATCCCCCTGCTGGCCAGTCGTTGGCGTTGCGCTCGAAGGCGGCGTTGCCGCCGACCCCGAGTTCGCCTCGCCGACCACCCACAGGAGGCCGGCGATCACGGCGAAGACCAAGAGCATCACTGCTCCGGCCCAGCCGGTTCTACTGAACGATTGCTCGTCCATCTACTCCACCTCCTTCAAGGCGTCAGTACTGAACCATGCTGTTTCTGTGGGCGGCAAAACTTCCAGCCATTCCTCCGAGGAGGAGTGGCCAGCCAAGCCACCAGAGCATGGTCATGAACCAATCGAGCAGCAGGCCGTTACCGCCCGTTTCAGCCCGAATCCACTGATCGACCGGCCAAAGGCCGGCAATGAGCAGTCCGACAATCGCCGCAAAAATTGCGACGATCCAAACGAACACCCCCCAATAACGGGGATCGCTCAGACTCGGGCTGTTGGTGCGATCTTTGGCAACAACTTTCGTTGCCGTTGCGTTGCCGTTGCCAGCCTGCTTCTCTGCAGCAGGCTCGACTCCCAAGCCTTGCGGCTCGGGAACGGGCTCCGGCTCTGCCACGGGGGCAGGTGCCGGCGGTGGTGGTTCAGCTGCGGGAGCCGGGGTTTCCACCACCGGCTCAGCCGTGATGCCGTGAATCACGACATCAAGCTGACCAGCCTCCTCCCGGAGGTCGGTCGCGCGGTCGTCGAGAACGAACATCGTTGCCCTGTGGGCAATGAGCTCTTCATCAGCCTGCTGAGCGTTCTGCTTGAGGCCTTTCTTGACCTCTCGCGCACGCTCGTGGACTTGATCTGCAATGCTCTTGGAAACGCCGAGGCGCTCTCCAAGATCAATTTCGGGCTTGCTCATTGCAAACCCTCCTTCCTGTCCCGCCGCGGGACGACACTGGCGTACGACTTGTACAACCAGATCGCCCCAGCACGGGAGCGACACGCTATTATCTAAAGCTAGTAACCTAATACTACCCCTGTAATACCAGCGTGCCACCCCCGTAAGGGAAAGAAGTAAAATTAACACGTTAAACAGTAAACATACCTGCTCTACGTTTAGTCTGGGCAACACTCTTTAACAGATGTCACACGCATCAAACGCAGCAAACTGACTCCTTTTGGTAAGGCATCAAAAAACCCAAGGTTTTACACCTTGGTTAACACCTTAAGTGGAGCCAGATTGCTACGCTTGAACTAAACGCTTAAACAGTTAATGAACTGTTATGATCTGACTTGTAAAATTACCCCTGTTTTAGTGCACTTCCCACCTTGCATGGTTAGAACCTACCTACTTTGGGGGTTGCCCATTTCAACCAGCCCTTGCACACCTCTGTTTCAGGTTATATATATATTACCACAAGCATACTAAATTGTCAATATATATTACCATGTTCCTTAAAAATAACAACTCTTATGCTTACTTCTTAGTTATTTCTTAAAGCTCGGGTTCTACTTTTTCGGGTTCTTTTACTTCTAACTCTTTACGCGGAAAGCTAAAGCCAAATGTACTACCCTTACCTTCTTGTGTTTTAAAGATTACTGCGCCGCCTTGGGCAACTATTACCTTTTTGGCCATGAACAAACCTAAGCCAGTACCATCTGGGCGCGCTTTTTTAGCATTACCAGCCCTATAAAACTTAGTAAACAAATGATGTTGCTCGTTTTTCGGTACACCAATTCCGCTGTCGGTTACGGTAAACTCAACCGCGGTCTTCGTTTCTTTTAGCTTAATTACAATCCGCCCACCGTTTGGTGTGTAATATATGGCATTATCTGCAAAGTTCATAACTACTTGGCGCGTTTTAGTTTCGTCAATATTCATCATCGGAAAGCTTTCTGGCTTTTCAAAAACTAGCTGCAAATCTCGGGCTTTAGCGGTTTCGTAAAGCTGAGCAATTTCGCTTTCTACCATATCTGGCATGTAGGTAGGTTTGGATTCAACCACAAATTTACCAGTTTTAAGCCGGCTTACGTTTAATAAATCAGCAACTAAGTACACCATACGCTGGCTACTTACATAAGCTTGATCCAAAAACTTTTTTTGATTTTCGTTTACTTCGCCAGCATCGCCTTCTAGTACCATACTTATATAGCCTTTTACGCTTGTAAGTGGAGTGCGTAACTGGTGAGATGCCATACTAATAAATTCATCCTTAGCTTCGTCTAGCGCTTTTAGCTTTTCGTTACTCTTTTGTAGCTCGCCAGTAGCGTCTTCAATCTTCTTTTGCAGCGTTACGTTAAACTGGGCAATTTGTTCAAACTGCACCGCATTTTGCACCGCAATAGCAACTTCATCAGCAATAATTTCTAATATTTGTATATCTTGTTGGCTAAAGTTTGTGCCACTACGGCGTTCACTTAAAATCATGTAGCCAACATCTTGCTCTTTACTTGTCATTTTCAAAACAAGTTCTATGCCTAGGCTGCGCATATAACCCACCGTTTCTTCATCTGTTTCGCTAGATTCAGAGGTAATAATTTTTTTATCAGCCCCGTCTATAGCTTCAATTAAGCTGCTCCATTCTGCCTGTGCAAACAACGCAGTGTTGTTGCCCGCTGTATGAAAGTCAATTGCTGCGCTAGAATCTATATAAAAGTTACAAAAATTAAGCTTTACCTGATCTTTTATAGTCTCTGCCGTATTGTGCAATAAATGGTGTAAGTTACTGCTGGTAACTATTTTGGCATTAATACTGTTTAAAAATTCTTGCCCGTCGTACGCATCCCTATAAAAAATACTATTAGTAAATTTGTCAAAAAATCTCTTTACGGGTTGAAATGCAAGAGCAATTACTGCGCTAAATAGTGCTAAAACAAGTTCTTGATTTGTTGTTAGGTCGACACCAAAAGCAATGTTTGCGATAGAAAATGTTAGTAAAGAATAAAGTATGACAATAAAAAGGACTGAAAAACCATAAGCAAATGCTCGAGCAACAACCAACCTTAAATCAAATAGTTTATGTTTTGCTATTGTATATGCCACTCCAATTACGATTATTACGCTGAAAAAAGATCCTATATTCGTCATACCGTAGTAATTTAAGGCAATCGGGAAAATTGCGTTTGTGATAAGTATTGCTGCAAGAGCAATCACTAATGTAATTAGAATTGTGTCTATTTGTTGTTTTTGAATACCTTTCGCCTTTCTATGCGAACGAACCAAACTTGTAACCAATAATATGCTATTCGCGAATAAAGTGAAGAAGTACAGAGGTGAAAGCACTCCGAAGACTATACTGTACGTTTCCTCGCTTGCAACTATATTGTTTACGACCAAATTAGTCAGACTAATTAAAATTGCAATAATATTTAAGGAAATTAAAACTTTCCACCATATATTTGATTTGGCACCTGTCATTACCCTAACGAAGGCAAATAATAAAATCGTACTCAAAGCGCCGAAAACAAAGACAAGCCTGTTTGCTATTAAAGCTGTATCATAAGGGACCGACGATGTACTGCCAAGGTAATTTACTACTAACCAGCCCGCCATTGAAATACTAAAAGCTAGAAATAATTTGTTCAAAAGTTGCTTAGGGTTTCTATAAAAAACAACGCCACCTAAAAGAAGCAATGAAACTGCAATAATTACACTTGTAACAATATAGCCGTTAAGCATTAGTGCAATTATGGCAGATTAGCTAATATAAATGAATCAGTTAGTAGTTCGCTTTTGGATTGAGCCTTAATGTATTCCTTAAAACCATTTTCCCTAAATGGCGATAGTGAGATATCCGATTGAAGCTTATAATCTTCGATTCGTGGGTCATTGCATCTAAAACCAGTATTTTTGGTGCATATATCGGCTCAGGTCGATTGTTGGTCTCTCCTACCAAATTCAGCAATGCTTGAGTTGTCCCAGCTGCAGCCGCTATGGCAACACCAGGTGCAATAGAAGGAGCGGATTTTTCTCCACTTGCAACCTTCTTTAGCACATCTATATCACCGTATTTTGGGATATATGGCAGCCATCTACTTAGTGCAACTTCCTTACTCTCTATCTCTTCTATACTCTGGTCGTCTTTAAATCCAAGTCTACTTTCGAGAGTAACCCCGTCTGGCTTAAATGTTGTAACCATGGTTCCAAAACCAATGTTCAAAGCCGTCATGTTTGGTATCTTATTTTTTCTGGCTGCTCTTGCCAATATAACCCCTAATGCATGTATAGAAAATTCTGTTTCGTCTATTAGCAGGTCTGCTCCGTTAACAAATTCTTCTGTATTTTCCTTAGTTATTCCTTCTTCATATACTTTCAACTCAGCACTAGGATTAATACTTTGGATATATTCTGCAACTGCAACTGCCTTATTTGTCCCTAATGTCTTATCTGTGGAAACAGCTTGTCTATTAATATTTTCTATCTCGAAAGGATCAGGGTCAGCAAGTCTGATTTCACCCACACCCATACGTGCAAGTTGTACTGCTAACATGCCCCCATCACCACCTGCACCAGCTATCGCAACCCTAGAATTCTCTAGCTTCGCTTGTTCTACATCTGACAAGAAACCGAGATTACGCTCAAAACGAGATAATGAGTTATTCACTTAAGCCTCCTGTGAGAGAAGAGCCGTAGAAACCTTCGCCATTATTTCTGATTTCTCTTCCAAAAAATCGCTTGAGAGCCATTTTGCCGGATTTATCACTTGTTACTGATTCCAAAACTTTATATGGATCAATTTTTACAGGATAAAGTTTCCCACCATACTCATCTATTTGTTTTGCTTCGCCCAAAACTTCAATTGGTAAGCCTATCATTTTAAGTAGTTTTAATAAAGGCTCCTCGATAATGCAGTAATCAGCCCTAACTCCTTGTTCAACCGAATTTAGAGTCAATGTCCGTATTACTGATAATGCAATAGTATGTTGAGTTCTATCGTCCTCGTGACGAGAAATAAACCTCGAGACTTCAACAGAGTTAGGTTCGATAGGCAATTTTTCAAAAACCTCAGGAAAGTATTTCTCAATTGGTAGAGGTTCATCAAAGTTTCTCTTTAGAATTAGTCTTCCGGTGCCAACTAATCGTGCCTTACCATCATCCTGATTTTCCACAACTGTAAATTGTGTTGATCTAGCATCATCCGAATCGATTTCTCGACCAAGAACATCTAAACTTTCTTTGTCGAGGAAGTGCATCTGCCTTACATACACGTTTGCTCTAAAATGCAATAGTGAATCATATATTTCCTCGTTAGTTACCTCACCGGCAACAGCAACTTTGCCAATCCAAAAGCGAGCTTCCTCGTGATTTCTGAATACTTCAGAACTTACTGGGGTATTAACAGCTTCTTTCAGACCAGGATCAATTGACATACTAACCCTTTTCCTCAGCTTCTATTGGCTGATCTTTATATACTCCTCTTGCAATAGCAACTGAAGGAGCCAAACTTAAACCCGATACTAAGAATGCACTTGGCCATGTACTTTTTGGTAACTCTGCAACAGATCCAGCGGCAATAATTACCGATGTACCTGTAGCCCCAACTAAGTTGGTAGCTAAGCCTGCTCGAAAGACTTTACTATCTTTTAGTTCGTTTTTTGCTTCCTTTAATCTTGATTTTATTTCTAGTGGGTTTTTTATTTTCTGACCAGCAGAACCAAGCATAACTATTGCACCTATATTCCAAAGTGCTTCAGTTGTTATTAATGCGGGGACTGCCCATTCTGCATTTTCTTGAATACTCTCTGCAGT
>CAZAXJ010000007.1:9533-13181 GCA_964489075.1 uncultured Candidatus Saccharibacteria bacterium | reverse complement strand
AAATCTTAGGTCAGTTTTTAGTCGAAGCAGTAGTTCTTAGTGTTGCTGGTGGATTTATAGGAGTTTTCTTATCAATAGTTGCCGCTTACATTCTTCGAATGACAACCTCGCTTAGGCCTTCGATATCTTTATTTACAATAATTGTCGCTATTGGTGTTTCAACAATTGTTGGCGTTATTTTTGGAATGGCACCCGCAATTAAAGCTGCCCGCAAAGATCCAATATCTGCCCTGCGTCACGAATAAAATTAATTTAGTTCAGCTTTAAATTTTTCGATTAAATCTACAGGTGTTGGATTTAATCCATTCAATATTGCTAGATAGATACTAACGAAATCTCCTAAAGCTACTGTCCACAGCAACTGTTGCAACAACGTTTCGCCCTCCACAATAACAACTTGCGGCGCCGGCCTTCGACCACTCAAAAGTCTTTCAGTTACTTCAAAACGTTTTTGATTTCGGGGATGTTCGAGTTTAGATCGCAAATCAACTACGACATATGGCTTTTCTAAAGGGTGGCTTGTCCAACCTAAAAATTCATTGTGGTTAAATTCAGGGTATTGGTTACACCATGCAATTGTTTTGGCATTTTCATTAATGCTTATCTTCCATTTATAACCAACCGGAGCTAACTTGGGTCCTGTATAAACAACCACACTTTTACCAACAAGCTCTAAGGCTAGTTGCTTAGCAAGATTATCGTTCGTTGCAACGTCAGGTCTCCACTTAACAGTTTGTTCTTTTAAATATAAGGACTGGGCTGTAAGCTCTTTAGCCATATTATTTGTAACACCATAAGCATCAAATATCGTTAAAAGCGCCTTCCAGTTGGCTAAAGCAGCCATGCGAGGCTGAAAACTACTTGGAAGTTTTGCAAGAGGATAATTTTTTGCCTCAGCAATTTCTGAAAGCTTGCCCCCAGCTGTAATTACAACAATTTGGGCTTTTTTTGCTCCTGCCTTCTCTATCGCCTCAAGTGTCTCTTCTGTATTGCCAGAATAGCTTGATGCTACAAAAAGTGTTTTCTCGCTAACATACTCAGGGATTTCATAGTTCCTACTAACTTCGTAAGGTACTTTAAGTCCCGGCCAACTTTGGCTTAAACTTGCAGCCAACGCAGAACCACCCATTCCTCCAACGACTACATTATCAATGACACCACTATAGCTCTTTATAATATAATCATGTTCTAGTTGTTGCCACTGTTTTTCAGCTACTCCAAGAGCATCTTGCGCATCACGTTCATGAATAATTTTTAGTTCATCTAACATATTTGTTCCTTATCTGTAATATATTGTACCGGATAACTTTTTTAACCGAAGTTCTTATGCTAATATTTTTATAAAGTAGAATCAAATTCAGGGGGTATTTTTAATGTTTGGGCACGACGATCAACAACAAAATCATGATAATAATCAGTGGAACCACCAAGACGATAATCAACAAACTGATTATCAAACTACGCAAGATCCGGTTGTAAATAATAATGTAATAGCACCTGACATTAATGAAGCCCACCAAGAACCTCAACACAGTACAAATCAATGGGATCAACCACAAACATCACAAGAACCGGCCCATAGCGAAGCCGCATCAGACGATCTACTAGCAATTAAACAAAAAGCACTTGAAGATTTGTCGCCTCTTGTGGGTCATCTTAATCAAAGCCCCGAAGAGAAATTCAACACAACCCTTATGATGATAAAAGCCACTGATAATAAGAGCTTGTTACCAGAGGCATATAAGGCAGCTCAAGAAATAACAGACGAAAAAAAGAAAGCCCAAGCTTTACTCGACATAATCAACGAAGTAAATTATTTTACTCAAAAAGCCAGCTAATTATTCGGGTTGAGGCCCAGTATTTGGTAGTTCTTCGGGTGCCGGCCCTGTATTTGGAACAGATCCAGTTGTAGGTGTTTGATTCGCTGAAGAGCTACTTCGACTTGAATTTGAAGAGCTATTGTTTGAAGAATTACTCGCACCGGTTTGCGTGTTTGAACTATTAGAGCTATTTTGCTGTGATTGCGATGAATTAGAAGCCGATCCTGAACTAGCAGACTGATTTCCAGATTCCTCGCCGCTATTTACAGGTTGTGTAACTACTGATGTTGGTTTATCTTCTTCATTTACTTTTTTTGCCAACCAAACACTACCGTATACCAAACAAAAAACTACTGCAAAACCGACAAGAACTATAAAAACTGTCATTAAAACTGCCATTGGCCGGCTAACATTATCAGTAGACTGAACATATTTGCCGGGGGCAGTTACTTCTTCTTTCGTATTTTTCCAAAAACTAGCCATTACTTAACACCTCACTTTATTATGATTTTAGCGAGCAATTGTTGCAAAATCAATAAAATATTTTATAGAATGCTTATGCTTACCTCTACTTAATTAGAAATTTATTAGTTTCAATGCGATTATTGAATTCTAGGAAATAAGTTTAAGACACGGGGCTGAAATGCAGCTCCGGTAGTTTAGCTACTCTAGCAGTAAAGTAGTGAGGAGATTACATCATTCCCATAGGACCCATTTCTGGGCTAGCAGCTACAGGTGCTTTTTCGGGTACTTCAACAACTAATGCACCCATGGTCATTGCTGTTCCAGCAATGCTCGTTGCATTTTGTAGTGCTTCTTTTGTAACTCTTGCCGGATCAACAATTCCGGCTAACTTCAAGTCAACTAGCTTATTGGCGTTATTCACATCAACACCATAACCTGACTTACCATTTTTAACCAGAGGCAACCACTCATCAGCATTTAATCCGGCATTGCTTAAAAGAATTCTAAAGGGTTGTTCTAACGCATTTTTCAGTAATTGCCTGCCGGCACTTACTGCATCACTTCCTTCAACCTTGATTTCTTTGGCCAAGTCAATAAGAGTTACTCCACCACCAACGACAATACCTTCATCAAGCGCTGCTTTAACGGCTGCAACAGCGTCATCAACACGGTATTTTTTCTCTTCAATCTCTGTCTCGGTTGCGCCACCAACCTTTATAACTGCAACCTTACCACTTAGTGCAGCTCGTCGCTTTTCAAGATTTTCTTTGTCGTATTCGCTGCTTGCAGCTTTAATTTGAGTATTAATTTGCTTAATGCGAGCGTCAACTTCTATGGGATTTCCGCTACCTTCAACAATTGTTGTGTCGTCTTTAGTAACAATTACTTTGCGAGCAGCACCAATAAAGCTCATATCGGCATTTTCAAAAGTATGGCCTTGTTCTTCGCTTATGACTGTGCCACCAGTCAAAATTGCAATGTCTTGCAAGATTTCTTTGCGTCTATCGCCAAACGATGGAGCCTTAACTGCAACTGTATTAAATACGCCTTTTAATTTATTCAAAACTAAAGTCGTTAGTGCTTCTCCATCAACGTCTTCAGCTATTAAAACTAAATCTTTTTTACCTGCTTGAGCTAATTTTTCAAGCAGTGGTAGAAATTCTTGAACACTGCTTACCTTTTTATCGGTAATTATTACTGCGGGCTTATTATATACAGCCTCCATCCGCGCAGCGTCTGTAACAAAGTAAGGGCTAACGAAGCCTCTGTCGATAGTAAAACCTTCAACAACTTCACTTTCTAAGCTCAACCCTTGGCCTTCTTCAACAGTTACCACCCCATCTTTTCCAACCTTATCAATCAC
>CAZAXJ010000007.1:0-9523 GCA_964489075.1 uncultured Candidatus Saccharibacteria bacterium | reverse complement strand
ATCTCACTATCGCCAGCACTAATTGTCGCTACTTCGGCTACGCGCTTCTTATTTTCTTTGATATCTTCTGCTAAGCCACCAAGCTTTTTAATTGCCTCGTGCGACGCAGCCTCTAAACCCTTTCGAAGTTGCATTGGGTTGTGTCCTGCTGCAATTAACTTATTAGCTTCGTTCAAAATATGGTACGTCAAAACAGTTACTGTTGTCGTTCCATCGCCTGCAACATCGTTCATTTTGCTTGCAGCTTGCTTTATAAGCTCTGCACCAACTTTGTAGCCTAGAGTTTCATCATCATTTTCAGGCAGCTCAACCCCTTTGGCTACTGTTACGCCGTCATGAGTTACGCTCGGTGCACCATAACTCTTGCTAATAACAACATTACGACCCTTCGGTCCCATAGTTGTTTTGACTGCGTTATATAAAACCTCTGCACCACCAAGTACTCTTGCACGAGCGTCTGCATCATAAAAAACTTTCTTTGCCACTTGTAATTCTCCTTATTTGGCAAGCGCCAAAATATCTTCTTCTTTAACTAAAATATACTCTTCGTTAGCCACTTTTACATCTGTTGTACTATAACTTTTATAAATAATTCTATCGCCAACTTTTACCTGTTTGGCATCTTTACCCACGGCAACTACCTTAGCAATTTTTGGTTTCTCGGCTGCTGCTTCTGGTAAATATAAACCACTTGCGGTTTTTGTACTGGCTTCTTCTTGCTGTGCAACAACATAATCAGCAAGCGGCTGAATCTTAACACTCATTTTATGACTCCTAATTAACGTCAAGCTTTATAACAATATATTAGCACTTACCATGTTAGAGTGCTAATAGTTTAACGTCAAGCAACTTATAGCTAGGAGGCGTTGAGATATTTTTGCGGGACAACGCCTAAGTCCAAAATATCCTCTCGTATTTCGCTGATTACGCTTAAATCTTGTTCGATTTTTACATTTGAAAGAAATTCTTCAGCCTGACGTTCTCCGTCAAAATGCACTTCTTCAGCTCTTTTATATTTACGCAAGAAATCAAAAAATCGTTTTGGCGGCTCAATTTGTTGGTTTGTAGAATCAATAAAATTACTATACTCAACTGAGCCATAAGGTGTTATTCTTCGGAACGTCTCTTGAACTCGCTGTCCACTTCTTTTTATGTGCTGTACATATATTGCATCTACTCGCTCTTCTTGCAGCGCCTCGTAGGTTCCATAGGCAGGATTACCGCCTGATTCAATATACGTTTGTACGAATTTTTGACTAACTGGCAGCCGCACAAATATTTCGGAATTATCGTATGACGATACTGTTCGCTGTTTCATATGAACACTCAAATGGCTAATTTCGCCGTAAGCGTCAACCAAACCACCCTCAGCCTGTTCTAATTGCGTATATAAAACACCCTCTTGTAAATGTGTTTTTTCAATGGTTTTGATATCAAATAAATAAGTAGTATGAACTAGCTCTATTACTGAATTGATAAGCTCAACTCTGGCATGCATCGCTTCATTTTCAAGCTTGTTCTTAAGCTCTTCGTTCATACCTTCCAAACGTGATTGCAACTCACCATCTGTCATTGATTTTATACTAAAACATTTACAAAGATTTGTCAATTTAGTTATTTAGGTGTATAACAGATGTATCTATGCGTTCGCATGGTGTCCCTCTAAGAAAGGATCACGAATGTCCCCTCGTGTCCTATATATCGAGCAGGATCTCAACTTCGGTTGTAGGCAGCTCAAGCTGCCTCCGAGTGAGGTCAAGAGAGTAGCTGGCGCCCTTACCCAGATGAAGGGTGTGTCGGCAACCGCGTTGAATGAAGGGCGCGATCTCACGATCAAGCTCACTGCCTCTTCTGAGCGTGCTCTTACGGCCTTGAATTCCAAGGTCGTCCAGCTGCTGCAGCACGCGCTTGAGCGCCATCGCGACAAGATGGAGCCCAACCGTGCACAAGACAAGGCAGTTCTGAACTACCTGCAGTCCTGAACTTCCCCCATGGTGGCGGGAGTTCCCGAGTAAGCGTAAAAATCCTGAGCGGAGTCGACACCACTCAGGAAAATAGTACAGATGGCTCCCCTTCGCCGTCGTTAGTACTCAGCTACTCGGGGCTCCTGCCCCACATCTGGACAACCCAACGAGTTTTGTTTACGAAAGTAGGCAACAAAGAGCAAAGCTCCTCGTTGGGCTTTTTCACGCCCAAGATTACCGCTTTAGTTTTTTCTCTTCTTCCTCTTGTTCGCGCTTTTTATCTAAAAACTCTTCTTGAGTCATATTGTTCATAACTTGTGCACGCTCTAAAAAGTCGTCAGTATCTCGTTTTGCAGAAGGTGTAAAGAATATCTCCCCACTTCTTAATTTTTTTGCAAGTAACTTAATATCGTGCCGCAGATTGTCTGACAATTTATCTTCACCTCTAAGTGGCGTACTTAGTAACCACTTACCAATTTTTTGTGCCTTACTGTGTGATTGAGAAGAAATATAAACGTCCCTATTTCCTACAAATCTCCCCTGAGCCGTGTCCTGACGATACCATATTGGAATATCCAAATTTCTTTTACCCTGATGATCTCCATAAATACCCGGCTGCATCCAGTGATGAGTGGAGACTTCTGCATTAGGCGCCGCTTTTCGAATAAACGCTTCAGCTATACGAAGTGTTGCTCCTGTTACTCCTACTTCATCGACAATCAATATTCTCTTTCCTTCAAAAGGACTATCAGCTTTTTCTTTATCTGCAAGCTGCAAAAGTTGTGCTAATGAATCAATTACCTCTTTTGGCAGTTTATCAACATTAGCCGCACCAACACTTTCAGGGTCTATTAATGCACTCCATTGATTACGGTCAATGTTTAAAAACATAGTCTGTGGTCGTTCAGGTACGATATTGTCTTCAAATTTTGTACCGAGTTTTCTTGCGAGATCAGGCCATAATTCTCTAACTAAAGCTTCAACTGGCCTTGCAGACTTATCTAAATAAATAACAAGGTCTTGTGACCCGCTTGATTCTTCAAGTGTTCCGGTAATATTACCGATTAGTTCGTCAGTGTACCTAGAATAATCTCTTTCAAGTTTATTAGTTGGAACAAGTCGACTGTCTTCACGGTAATGGTCGCCGAACAACAAATAGTCTTTCTTTGGTTCAATATCGAATAATA
Source organism: uncultured Candidatus Saccharibacteria bacterium (assembly GCA_964489075.1). Taxonomy (GTDB): domain Bacteria; phylum Patescibacteriota; class Saccharimonadia; order Saccharimonadales; family CAIOMD01; genus JBBRSL01. The sequence goes on along the minus strand of CAZAXJ010000007.1, from coordinate 6,372 downwards.
CTTCTTGTGAGATATTATTGATTTCGTTTTTGTTTGGTAATGGAGCGGTTTCCATAGCAGCTATTATTATTCTATAATGCTATCATATTTTTGTTAAAAAGTCAATTAATTGGTTTAGAGTAAACTTAGAGCTACTTCGCGTTCATCCCATGGTTCTTTTTTTCCACCCATTGCTCGATAATCTTGATGCCCAATGCCCGCTAAAAGCACTACATCGCCAGGTTTAGCTGCAGCAAACGCTTGTTTGATTGCAGTTTTGCGGTTACCTATCTCAACATATTTATTCTTGCCACCTGCAGCGACAATACCTTCCTTAACCATATTTCGAATAGTTGCTGGGTCTTCGGTATATGTCTCGTCATCTGTTAAATATATAAAATCAGCATTTTTTGCTGCAACCTCACCCATAGTTGGTCGTTTTGTTTTATCTCTATCGCCAGTTGCCCCAAATACCAAATGCACGCTGCCTTTTGTAATAGCTTGCAATGACTTTAAAACATTTTCGATTGCATCAGGCGTATGCGCGTAATCAACCAAAACAGTAAATTCTTGTCCACCACTCACAGGCTCTAATCTGCCTGGTATGCCCCATAAGTTTTCTATGCCTTCTTGAATTTGTTTATTTGTAAGGCCTGCGAGCTGTCCTACAACCACAGCCATCGCACTATTGTGCATATTAAATTCACCTACTATTCTTGTTTTTATTCGCAAAGTAGATTTTGTACTTACCAATTTATAAGTTGTACCGTCAGGTGTTAAGTTAGCTGCCTTTAACTGATGTGTGGCTTTGGATTTACCAATAGTATATTTTTGCCCTTTCGAACCCGAATAAAAGTAACCAAACCATTCATCATCAGCGTTTAAAACGATGTTTTCAGCACCGTATTCGGTTAAAAGTTTTAGCTTTGCCTCGGCATAATTTTGCATCGTCCCATGATAATCAAGATGATCTTGGCTTAAATTTGTAAGAACGGCTGTTTCGAACTTTAACCCATGGAGCCGCTGCTGATCTAACGCATGGCTTGTAACCTCTAAAATTACATAATCGACTGCTGTTTTTTTAGCTAAAGCCATAAATTTTTGAACTGACCATGCACTAGCTACCGTCATATGAGTTTTGTTCGGTTTACGCGCTCCATTAACCTCAGTAAAAGCAGTTGTATAAACTGCAGTTTTATATCCGCCTGCCTTTAAAACTTCGTTTATATATGCACAGGTTGTTGTCTTTCCATTAGTACCTGTAACACCAATTATCTTCAGTTTTTTAGCTGGCGCTCTGTAGCGAACTGTTGCTAAGCGAGCTTTGTTAAGCCGATAGCTGTCCTCAACACTTCTAATAGCTCTTTTAGGAATAATCTTTCTGGCAACTTTTTTTGGCTTGCTCATCATTCTAATCATACCGCACCAAAGAGTAATTTATGATACAGTGAGGCCGATATGAAAATTCTTGGAATTGAAAGCAGTTGTGACGAAACTGGTGTTGCGATTGTCGAAAATGGTAAAACGCTGCTTGCTAATAAAATAGCTAGTAGCATGGATTTACACACTGTTTACGGTGGTGTGGTGCCAGAAATTGCTGCTCGTAGCCATATTGAATCGATTATCCCTGTAATTGACGAAACAATTAACGAATTTGGTGGTTCTTGGAGTGATATTGATGCCGTTGCTGTTACCAATGGCGCTGGGTTGTCTGGTAGCCTGCTTGTAGGTGTTCTGACGGCACGTACTATTGCAATCCTTAAAAACAAGCCACTTTACGCAATAAATCATGTAGAAGCGCACGTATATGCTAATTTTTTGGTATATCCTCAGCCAAAATTTCCTCTTTTAAGCCTAATTGTTAGTGGCGGGCATAGCCAGCTGGTGTATTTTAGAAATCATTTCGATTACGACTTACTTGGCCAAACAACAGATGATGCTATTGGCGAAGCATTTGATAAAGTGGCTAAAATTTTAGGGCTCCCCTACCCCGGTGGCCCAAGTGTTTCCGAAGCAGCAAAAAAAGGTAACCCATTTGCATACGAATTACCAAAAGCAAAGGTTGAAGGTAAGTATAATTTTAGTTTCTCAGGTATAAAAACTGCTGTTTTACGTGTTGCCCAAGCAGTTGTTGGTGGCGATTTTCGAACACCAAGTACAGAGTTACCTGCAAAACTTACACAAAAACAAAAAAACGATATAGCTGCTAGTTTCCAGAAGACTGTTATCGAAACTGTTGTAGATAAAACTTTATTAGCTTTCAATGAGTTTATACCAAAAACGGTAGTAATTGCCGGTGGTGTTGCTGCAAACCAAGAACTCCGAGAGCAACTTAGTAAGCGCTTACCGATTAAGATTACCTATGCACCCCCTGTTCTTTGCACGGATAACGGTGCTATGGTAGCCACCTTAGGCTGTTTTAAGGCACTTCATGGAGCTGAAAAAACCAATGCTTACACTTTAGCCATCAACCCCAACCTCAAAATGTAGCTTACCTGTAAACCTTGTTCCCTTCTTCGTCTAGTACGCTTAAATAATTCATTCGTTCAGGTTCGATAATTAACGCCGGTTCGATTATATACTCAAATTCTTCCCCTGAAACAGAAGTCAAAGTAATTATTTTTGAGCGATCGATTTCGTTGGCAGCTTGGTTGCTTTTTCCCTCCCACACCTCTTTACTGCAGCAATTTTGAAAAGTAAGGTATCCTTTTTCATAAAATGTTATAAATTCAGAATAGTAAGTCACGCCATTTCTTGAATAAAACTCAGGTTTGGTAACACCGTTTGTAGCACCGACCAAAAACGAAACATAATCCAAATCATCTTCTCCTAATTCCGTTAATTGCGCTGTACATAACAAGCTGCCCCTTACCAAACACACTGAAACCTCGCCCGAAGGAACTTGTGCTACACAAACCGCTCCATCGTGGCGTCTTAAAACTGGATTAAATATAGTCTGCCCTGCCGTAGTAGCAACTGACAAAAAATAGTCTTGGTATTTATCAATATTATATTTTTTTGTACTTCTCTGAATCCGCTTCAACTCTCTCCTAAGCAACGCTTCTTCGTTAAAGTCAAACTCGGCATCTAGCTCTTTAAGCCATTTGTCATTTTCTGATGGTCCGTAGAAATAACTCCCATTTAAATGATCCATCGACATTTTGTTTACCTATGATTTTGATTTACCTCTGATAATAAGCTACAATACTCCTTTAGAAACTATTTGGCAACAGAGCCGAGTAATTCACGTGAAGATAGTTATCTAACTTTCACGTGAAAATGTCAAATAACAGAGGTGCTCAGTGAATTTAGCAAAAACATACGAACCAAATGAATACGAGTCAGATATTTACGACTTGTGGGAAAAAAGTGAGGCTTTTGCTCCAAACAAGTCAGCTAAAGAAACATTTAGTATTGTTTTACCACCACCAAATGCCAATGCCAATTTACATATCGGACACGCACTGCCTTTTGCAATCGAAGATATCTTAATAAGATACAATCGCATGCTAGGGAAGGCTGCTCTATGGGTACCCGGAGCTGATCATGCGGGATTTGAAACTCAAGTTGTTTACGAAAAACACCTTACCAAAGAAGGGAAGAGCCGCTTCGATTTTTCACGCGAAAGTTTGTTTGAACAGATTTGGAACTTTGTAGAGCAAAATAAAGAAAACTTTGAATCACAATTCAGAAGTTTTGGCGCCAGCGTAGATTGGAGTAAGTTTACCTATACTCTTGATGATAAAGTCGTTAAAACTGCTTATAACACATTCAAAAAAATGTGGGATGACGGACTAATTTACAGGGGCGAAAGGCTAGTAAACTACTGTACGTTCCACAGAACGGGTTTTGCAGATATAGAAGTTGAATACGAAGAAAAAGAAAGCCCATTGTATTACCTAAAATACGGTCCATTCGAGCTTGCAACAACTAGGCCAGAAACCAAGTTTGGTGATACTGCGGTTGCTGTTCATCCAAAAGATGATAGGTATAAACAATACGTGGGCAAAATATTAAAAGTAGACGGCGTAAACGGTCCGTTCGAAATACGAGTAGTTGCCGATGAAATGGTTGATCGAGAGTTTGGAACAGGAGTAGTTAAAATAACTCCGGCTCATGATTTTAACGACTGGGAGGTAGCGCAAAGACACAACTTAGAGGCAGTTCGTGTTATTAACCATGACGGCACAATGAACCACAGAGCAGGGCAATTCGAAGGCATGCCAGTGCTTGAAGCGCGCGAGGCGGTAGTAAAGGCTCTGGAAGAAAAAGGGTTATTAGTTAAAGTTGATAAACATTATAGAAATAGGGTAGGAACATGTTACAAATGTGGCACGATTATTGAGCCAATGCTATTGGAACAATGGTTTATTAACATGCAAAAATTTAGCGCACCTGCACTTAAAGCCCTGCAAAACAAAGAAATTACCTTCTATCCAAGTTCAAAAAGGCAACAAGTAATCAACTATCTTGGAGCCATAAAAGACTGGAATATAAGTAGGCAAATCGCTTGGGGTATTCCTATACCAGCATTTCAAAACGTTGATGATTCTGACGATTGGATATTCAACACCTCTGTTAAGGAAGAGGTTATATCTGTCGGCGATAAAAAATACCGACGCGACCCCGACGTTTTTGATACATGGTTCAGTAGCGCTCATTGGCCATTTGTAACCCTTGGGTATCCAGATAATACAGATTACAAAGATTTTTATCCAAACAGCCTAATGGAAACAGGACAAGATATCTTGTTCCAGTGGGTTGCCCGTATGATTTGTGTTGGCTTATATGTAACGGGAGAAATTCCATTCAAAGAAGTATATTTGCACGGAATGGTCCGCGGCGAAGATGGCCGAAAAATGAGCAAAAGTCTCGGTAATGTTATCAACCCTAAAGACGTTCTTGAGCAATATGGGTCCGATGCACTTAGAATGGGAATTATATCTGGTAGGTCAGCAGGTTATAGTGCTGCTTACGCACCAGGTAAGATTATTGCCGGCCGAAACTTCTGCAATAAATTATGGAATATCGCTCGTTTTTGCGAAGCGACGCTCGGCGATGACTTTAAAAAAGAAAGTCATGCTAAGGCACAAAGTATTGCCGATGATTGGATTTTAGAAAAAACTGCAAAAACAATTACCGAAGTTAGTGGCTTGCTCGAAAAATATCGAATCAGTGAAGCATTCAACATCGTATATCACTTTGTTTGGGACGATTTTGCAGATTGGTATATTGAAGCCTCGAAGGCAAACGTAAACAAACAACTGCTTGCAGAGCTGCTTCAAACCGTTTTAAAGCTTTCACATCCATTTGCACCGTTCGTAACCGAAACAATATGGCAAACTCTTCAGTGGCAGCCAGAAAGCCTTCTGATAAGCTCAAAATGGCCTACAAAGCCAAGCTTTAACAAAGATAAGGCAGCTGATTTTGAACAGCTTAAGCGAATTGTTGCTGAAATTCGATATATTTCGGGAGCCTTAGAAGTAAAAAAACCAAGTCTATACTTCCATAAAGCACCGTTTTTAGCAGAAAATGCTGTGTTGATTAAAAAACTAGCCCGATTAGCTAGATGCTCAGAGGTAGAGGCAGGTAGAGGAATGCACCTAACCGAGACTACTCTTGATTGTTGGCTTGATATAGACTTGGCTACTGCCAAAATCTATGTAACAAAACTACGCGCAACCAAGCTTGATAAAGAAACATTAATAGAGAGGTTAGAGGCAAGATTGGCCAATAAAAGCTATGTTAACAAGGCCCCAAAGGCAGTTGTGCAGCAAACCAAAGATCAGTTAAAAGAAGAGAAAGAGCTGATTATAAAACTTCGACAAGAACTAGAGGCTTTTGAATCCCGAACCGCCAGCTAGAATTCTAGGGCAGAGCGAATACGAGCTTCGCTCTCAGTTGGTCGATAATCATCGAACCATAAAACATGCCAGCCTAATCGTTCGGCTGCCATAAGGTTGCTTCTACCGTCATCGATAAGTAATATTGCATCTTGCGGAACTCCGGCAAGTTCAGCAGCCTTTTCGTAGACTTGAGGTTCAGGTTTGATTACACCCAGTTTTGATGAATCAACTATCGCCTGATATGGCAAATCGGGCAATAAACCTTTAGCAATCATTGCATCAATAAGCCCTGGCATGATGTTACTCATTAAGCCTATTCGGTAATACTCTGCAGCCCATTTAGCACACTCGTGTACTTCTGGTATCGGATCAATATTATCAAGATAGTATTGCTCCCACTTAATCTGATCTACACCTATTCGTGCTGCAAGCTCAGTATTGAATTCTTCGAGTGTCATTTCGCCTCGACAAACAGCATCATTGTAATGCCAAAATGTTGCTTCGATTACGTCCGGCGAAATGTTCGTGTCTGTTGCTATTGCCGTGA
>CAZAXJ010000006.1:2307-16529 GCA_964489075.1 uncultured Candidatus Saccharibacteria bacterium | reverse complement strand
TGTTATAGGCGGGGTTGCGGCAGTCACATTGGCCGCAAATTTGGTTAGAGAGCAAACGTGGCTACCTTTAGCGGCCATGATTGGTGCCGGACTTATAGGATTAATAGATGACGTTATAAACATCAGGGGTTCAGGCAAGGGCGTAGCGGGCTTAAAATCGAAACTTAAATTTTTATTGATTAGCTTAGTCGCTCTTATCGGAGGCTGGTGGTTCTTTGCTAAAAACGGAATTGATTCGTTTCATGTACCTATAATGGGCGATTTAACGGTCGGCTGGCTTATCGTACCGATTTTTATGTTTGTGGTTGTAGCAACGGCTAATGCGGTAAATATATCAGATGGGCTGGACGGTTTGGCGGGCGGTTTGTTAACCAGCGCCTTTGGGGCATATACAGTCATTGCATTTTTACAGCAGCGTTATGGAGTGGCCGCATTTTGCTTTACAATTTGCGGTGCTTTACTCGCCTATGTTTGGTTTAATATATTCCCAGCTAGGTTTTTTATGGGAGATGTGGGGAGTTTTGCACTCGGTACTGCGCTTGGAGTGGTTGCTATGATTACCGACACACTGCTGCTTTTACCTGTAATAGGATTCGTGTTCGTGGCAGAAGCAGGGTCGGTTATCATCCAAAATATTTCTAAGAAATTACGAGGTAAAAAGATATTTAGAATAAGCCCAATTCACCATCATTTTGAGGCAATCGGTTGGCCGGAGACGAAGGTTACCATGCGTTTTTGGGTTATAGGTCAAGTTTCGGCCGTTGTCGGCTTAATATTGGCAGTTTTGGGTGGGTTTATCAAATGAGCCGTGTAGTTGGCAGTTTTGGGCGTAGAAATTCAATAACCAGCACTGATTTGGGTGTGCGCAAGCATCGCCCAGATTATGGATTATTAGTTATTGCCAGTATATTGCTAGCAGTTGGCCTGATAATTATGTATGCCATCAGCCCAGCATTAGCTGCTCAAGGCGGGAATGTTTCAGATAGTTATTTTGTTGGTAGACAATTCATCGCAATAATTTTAGGCTTTATTGCATTTTGGTTGACGTCTAAAATTCCTTTTTCTTTTTGGCGAAAAGCCCAAAAACCTTTGGTAATAACAGCCTTTGGGGCAAGTATTACCGCTCTTTTGATGGGTGGATTAGCGAGCCGTTGGATTCAACTTGGTGCTTTCTCGTTTCAACCTGTCGAACTTGTTAAATTTATGGCAGTTATTGTACTGGCCTCACTTTTTACCAGTGCGGCTGCAACGGGGAATATAGGTTCGCTGAAGACTATCAAACCACTTTTATTCGGTGTTGGATTATTCGCTTTTATAATTATTGTTTTACAGCGAGATCTAGGTTCCGCATTCGTTCTTTTAAGTATGGCCGGTGTTATGGCGTATGTTGCAGGATTCCCGATGAAACGTTTGATGATATTCGGTGGGGTTGTATTAGTCGCAGTTCTACTAGCCATCAGTAGCACTGCCTATAGACGCGATAGGCTGTTAACCTTTATGCAGCCTCAAAGAGATTGCGTAGATGCTGGCTATCATGCATGTCAGGCGCTTATTGCGGTCGGTTCTGGCGGTTTGTTTGGTGTCGGTGTTGGTCATAGTGTGCAGGCCTATGGCTATTTGCCAGAGGCTCCAAACGACTCGATTTTCGCAATATTTGCCGAAAAATTTGGTTTTGTAGGAGTAATAGTATTGCTATTGCTGCTCGGGTCACTTTTACTACGTATATTAAATATTATGCAAAGAGCTCCGAATATGGAAACAAAACTTATTGCTGCAGGAGTTTTTGCTTGGATTGGAGTTCAGTCAGTAGTCAATATTGGTGCGATGGTCGGGCTTTTACCGCTCAAAGGTATCACACTTCCGCTTATTAGTTACGGTGGTACGAGTTTAATATTTGTAATGGCCGCCTTGGGGCTTGTTTTTCAAATATCAATGTATACCTCAATGCGTAAAAGTTTAGGCACGACAAGAGAGGCAGGACAGAATGAAAATTCTTATGACAGGGGGAGGCTCGGCAGGGCATATTACCCCAATCCTAAGCGTAGCTTCTGAGTTAAAACGGGCCCGACCTGACGCGCATATACGATACATAGGGCAACGAGGCGATAATATGAAGTCAATTGCCGAAAATCATGAATCTTTTGAAAAGAGTTGGCTTATTTTTGCTGGCAAATGGAGGCGTTATCACAGCATTGGTTTGTGGGAACATATAAAAGACATAGATACATTTTTAAAAAATGCCATTGATTTATTTAAATTTCTTTTAGGTTTTATACAAAGTTTTTTTATTTTGCTTTTTTGGAGACCTAACGTTGTTTTTGTAAAAGGCGGTTTTGTTGGCTTGCCAGTAGGTTTGGTTGCGGCGCTTTTGCATATCCCTATCGTTACCCATGATTCAGATGTGATGCCTGGCTTAACAAACAAAATACTTTCTGGGTTTGCACGTAAACAGTGTGTAGGATTGCCAGCTGAAATGTACGAATCATATAGCAAAGAAAAAACAATCCAGACAGGTATACCCGTTCGAGCAGATTACGTGTATGTTACAGAAGCAATAAAGCAAAAAGCACGAAAACAACTAGACTTGCCCGAAAAAGCTACGGTTTTAAGTGTTATTGGTGGTAGTTTGGGGGCGATACGTCTGAACAATGCATTGATGAAAGCCACAGAACCTTTACTAGTAAATAATAGTGAGCTGTATATTCTACACATTAGCGGTACTAATCAGGTGGACGAAGTAACTAGGTTTTATGAAAGTTTGACAAAAGACTTGCAAGAACGAGTATCTTTTTGGCCATTTACTAACAACATTAACCTAATAACTGCTGCAGCTGATCTTGTTATTTCTCGTGCCGGCGCCACCAGCATCGCCGAACTAGGCATACAAGCCAAGCCAGTGATTTTGGTTCCAAACCCTTACCTCACAGGAGGACACCAATTACACAATGCAAAAATTCTTGAAAATAGCGAGGCTGTTTTAGTTCTGAGTGAGGAAAATCTTAATGAGGGTTTACAGCAGTTGGTTGAATCGACAATAAATAACAAAAGCTTATTAGAAAAACTCGGAATTAATCTTAACCGACTGATCGTTCCAGATGCTACAAAAAACATAGCTACTATTTTGATTGAGGTTGCCGAAAAATGAGGATACGGTTCTTTAGAAGAAAGAGTAAAAACGAAGATAAGACTTCAAGTTTGGTTTCAGGCCGGAACAGCAGCCAGAGAGTCTTTTCTTACTACACAGCCAGCCATAATCAGTTAAATAAACTAGAAAGGCGTACAGAAGCGTCAGGTGTTAGTGAGCAAATTGCCCGAAGGCACAGGACATTGCGAAAGAACTGGTTTTTGCTACTTGGTATGATAATACTTTTTGGCTCTGGTTTATATATGTTAACTTTATCGGCTACGCCTCGGGTTGTCGTTGAGGGTACGAAGTACCGAAGCTCAGCTGATTATCAGAAGCTCGTAGGTGCTGAACTTAAAAAAAATATATTAAACTTAACGAAGCCGACACTGCAAAGATCTCAACTTAGTGATGAACTTGCAAAACTTATACCTGAGGCCAAAACGATTTCTGTTAGCAGTCAGTTTTTAGGCAGACATCCCAATATTATTATTACTACCGATGAACCCTCGGCTGTATTAACACAAACTAATGACCAAGATCTACTTATAAGCCAACGGGGTAGGCTATTGCTATCGAAAGAACAAAGTACTAATACAACTGATCTAACAATTATTTCTAACCAATCTGGAGTTACAGGTAAGGCAGGGGAGCAGTTTTTTAGGCCGGATGACATGAAGGCCCTACTTTCATTAATGCAACAGGTAAAGCTTGATAACAGTAAAGCGAGTTTCATCTTAAAAACAGAACCAAGAGAAATTACGATGTTAGAGCAAAGCAGGGGGGCATATGAGGTAAAGTTTTTATTAGGAGATACAATGCTTCAGCAATATGGTTCGTTACGAGCCGTGCAAAAAAAACTACAAACTCTCAAACAAACTCCGAGTCAATACATTGATGTTCGTTTGTCAAACAAAGTCTTTTATCAGTAGCGTAACATTAATGATGTTCGTATTATGTTCATATTTGAGATAAAGGTGCGTAAAGTGGGGAAAAGCATACTAAAATATTAAAATACAAAAAAAGCAAATTTTTGTTATTTAAAGCAGGAAGGTAAATCGTAAATAAATCAACATGTTGCAAAAAATATCGAGCTTGTGGAAAACTTGTTTGTGGATTGTCACTAAACTGTGTACATGCCCTATAAAGGGATATGCAGATTAATTGGCTAAAATGATTACTTGGACAGTGCATAAATGTCAAAAACGAATAATAAACAGAGATATGCCCTAGCAGGCAATGTAATACGAATCAACTATAAACAAATATTATAAGTCGTAAAAGATATATTGTGCGACATTGTATTTTTAACTCAGGTTGCACCCTATTCTATTGTTTTTTGATTCCTGCAAACTTAATTGCCTTTGCATTTTTAATTTATAAGTTTTTTCTTGCCCTGCTTTTAATATTTCAATTACTAAAATAGTAAATAACTATTCTTTCATGTAAACTTTTTTAATATTATAAATAAATGTTCGTAAAATGTTCAATTTTAATTGATTTACAAAAACTAAGCTGACAGTTTACTTACCTAGCGAAGCTTAAGAGTATTTGCTTGTGTGTTTGGCTGGGACTTTTGTGAGGCTTGTTGTTGAGTCTCTGCAGCAGCGGCTTCAGCTGCTCGTTTACGACGGCGACGGCGTTTAGCTGCTGGTGTTTCTGCCGTTTTTTTTGTAGTTGCATCTGTGTGAGCGTGTCTGCGAATTGCATTAACCGCAACAACTGGTTCTTTTACGGTATGTGGATGTCCGGTTAGAGGTAGTGTGGCGGATCGGATATTTGCTTCTACAGCAATTTTGTCAGTTGTGTACCGTTCGCGGCTGTAAGCTACAATTTGATTCAAGTAATCTGCTTGGACAGGAGGAATATTCAGTGTTAATCCCGAAAATGCAGCTGTTTTTTCGCCGTTCACACTCATACTCGTTACAAAATGTCTGTTATGAAAGTTAGAAAGGTCTGCAGCTTCGAACTGAGGTTCGTAATATTTAACTAGGAACGGACTGTCATCCGGACTTACTCGAAACGTTATCATAGATCCAACGTTACCGAATACTGCGTCTCGTACAGCTTCTTCCATCTGAGAAATGTATTGATTGGCAATGGTTAAATTAAGGCCGTATTTTCGTGCTTCACTTAAAATTACAGCAAAGCTGTCGGTCGCAAAATTCTGAAATTCATCGACATACAAGTAAAAAGGTCGGCGATCTTCAAGACGTGGAATATCAGCTCGGCTCATTGCTGCCAATTGTATTTTTGTAACGATCATAGACCCTAAAATAGCTGCGTTATCTTCGCCAATTAAACCTCTAGATAGGTTAACAATGATTATTTTACCTTCGTCCATTGCACGTCTAAAATTGAAGGTACTTTTAGGTTGGCCAATGATATTGCGGATTAATGGGTTTGCTGTAAATGCGCCTACTTTGTTTAAGACAGGTGCAACTGCTTCACTCGCGAATTTTTCGTTCCAGCTTGCAAATTCTGTTACCCAAAAATTTTTAACAACAGGGTCGTCAATGTGCGAAATAACGTCTTCGCGGAATCGTTTTTCAGTTAGCATACGAGTGATATCGAGCATAGTCGAGTTTGGATAATCTAGGAGTGCCAAAATAGTGAATCTTAAGATATATTCGAGTCGTGGCCCCCAGCTATCAAACATTCGTTTAAGTACACCTACAAGCTCACTGCTTACCTGACCTTTCGTAACTGAATCGTTTATTTCAAGTGGGTTAAATCCGACTGGGAATTCGCTATCAGCAGGATTAAAGTAAATAACATCGCTAATTCTGCGCTCAGGTACATAGTGAAGAACACTGTTGGCATAGTCTCCGTGCGGGTCAATCACGGCAAAACCCTGGTTGTAGTAAATATCAGATAAAGTTAACAGCTCTAATAGGCCGGATTTGCCAGTACCGGTTTGGCCAAGAATGTACACGTGCCTACCACGGTCTGTTCTTAAAATGCCAAACATTGTGTTTGTACCTCTAAAATTTGTGCTGCCGAATAAACTAATCTCGCTTTCGTGGTGCTTACCAAAAGCTGGCAGAGTTGCTGGAGGTTCGGCAGTTTTTGTCGTAGCCCAGACTATATTTGGTGTTTCAACGCTTGTGTGCGGCAAATGGTATAGGCTGGCAATTTCTTCGATATTTAATATATAACCTTTGTCTAAAAAGCTTCGGGCATGATAATCGGCGATTTTACTTGGATCAAAACTTGCATATTTACTTTGAAAACCGTTCAAGTTGGTTGTATTGAATTGCTTAAATGTTCCTACCATAGCCTGCATGCGCAGCCTAGCAGTCGTTTGATCGTTGCCTGCATAGATTATACGTACCTTTACCTGATAGCCAAGTTTTCGACTCTTCTCTTCAATGGCCGTAATACGAGTTTTATCACGTTCGCTGAGCTCTGGTACTGTACTGGGCTGCCCTGTTGCTGTTGGCGGCTTGAAAAGTGCACCAATGGCTTGCCCAACGTAACTTGCGCTTGCTAGGCCTGTTCCACCCCAAATCCCCCTCCCTGTCCGAATTCGGTTTGCCATTTTGGTACTCGTTTTATGCCATTCATCACTTATAGGGCGTGCGAGAACCTGAACCCACATTTCTTCGTTGGGCTGTTCTAGTTTCGCTAAAGTTGCCGTGATAGCAGCTAACGGATCTACTTCGAAACTTGGGAAGGTTTTAATTGGTAACGTTTGATGATCGGTAAGTGTTAGTTCAGAGCTGTAAATTACTCTTTGCGACATTGGCCGGTTTGCATAATCTTCTTCGAGTTGTGAAATTTGAGCTGTAGGATACTGTGCGTATACTTGACCTTCTACAAAGCTTTGCAAGTTTTTTGGCACCCAAACATAAAAACGAATACGCTGGCCAATGGCCGCAATTTCAAAACTAATGTGATCATGATCTCGCGCAGCACGTACGCGAGGCTTTAATATTCCGTGCAAACTGGCAAACATTTGCTCGGCGGCAAGTTCTTTTTTGTCGTTGGTACGCGGAATTTCTAGAAGCAGTAAAACTGAATCATCATTCAAAACATAACTCGCTGTAGTTTCATCTTAATCACAAGCATTATTATACTACTTGTGACGCCATAAGAATGCCGGAATTAATCTGCAAGTGCGTATGTTGCTTTTGCAACGCGCTTAAATTGTGATTTCCCCTGCAAATTTAAAAGAATAGTTGTTTCTTTAACATGGCGACGCTTCAAAACTCGTTTTACAATTTCGTCTCTGTGAAGTGGTTCGCCTGCTTCTTCAAGTACCTCTGTAATCATATCGGCGACAGTTCCCTTTTTGTAGCCCCATTCTTGCAAAGCATAAATACCGCGGCCGATAAGAACAAAGCGCTTATCCTTTATTAGTTCGTTATGAATTGCCTGCGTTGTAACGTCTTTTCGTTTAAAATCGCTTTCGCGTATTGCTTCGGCAATTTGATTAAAATGCATATGGCTGCCATTTTCGTGCAAAATAACGTAAATTTTATCGCGAATATTCTTTGGGTTTACCATTGGCCATTTTGTTAGGCCCCATCTGTTGTTAAGATGAGCAAGATTTTTTGATGTACTAGCAAGTGCCGCAACGCGGACTACGTCTTCTTCACCGATTGCTTCTGCAATTTTTCGGGCTGAGGTTGGTTCGTTGATTTTTTTAACTGCTTCAATAATCTTAGTGACAAGTTCTCTGATTTTCTTCTCGTCGCTTACCTTGCGTGCACCAACGCTAGCAAAGTAATGGTCACTTTCTTCAATAACGCTTAGGGACGGGGCAAGTTCGCTCAAAAACAAAATTCTGGACTGTTCGATTTTACCGCCTGCTTTGGTCATCCTTTTTGCAATTTCACTGACTCGAGCGACAGATCCATTCAGGCTCAAATCATCCAAAACGGCTTTTTCAAAGCCGTCAATACCTGGTAATTCGTTTGTCGCTGCTGCCGATTTAAGGCGTGTTAATGCAACTTTTTCAAGTTGGCGTACGCGTTCACGAGTAATTCCAAGGAGTTCGCCAATCTGTTCAAGAGTTTCTTTTCGGTCATACAAACCAAAGCGCCGCGAAACAATTTCTCGTTCACGTTCTCTATCGATTGTTTGCAGCACACCCTGCAGCGTCCCATCAATATCAAAATATTTTGTACTTGCTGTAGTTTGGGCAGTTGCACTCATTTTCGGTAGATAACTCCTTGTTCTTAAGAGGATATGATGTAATTAATATAGTTTATAATAAAAATACAATTACGTCAACTTTGTTGCATAAGTCCTGAATATTGTAGCACAAAATAGACACATTCGCGAAAGTATATAAACGATAATTTATTACATAAGAACTTCGCTATATGTACAAAATATTTTATTAAATTAAGCTATAATCTGTTATTTAAAAGTCTTCTAGGCTTTGCGTTTTTTGCGCTTTGGCCCTGTTTTTACCTTTGAAAGTAATTCTTGAGCTTCTTCTAGTGTAATTTTCTCTGGTTCCATGGCTTTTGGTATGCGAGCATTCCTTTTACCGTCTGTTACATAGGGCCCATATTGGCCACGTAGTACCTGTATAGCCTCTTTTTCAAAGACTTTGATTTCGCGATTGGCTAATGTTTCAAGCTTCTTTTCGTAGAGTTCCAAGGCTTCTTTTTGAGTAATTGAAAACGGATCGAGTGGCTTGATCGATACAAACAGCTTTCCTATTTGTACGTAAGGCCCAAACCGGCCAATATTGGCTCGAATCTCTTCTCCGTCTTTGGTTGTTCCAACTAATCTTGGCAACTCAAACATAGTTAAAGCTTGTTCAAGAGTTACTGTTTCGATTCGCGCACCATCTGGCATCGGAGCAAAGTCTAATTTCGCATCCTTGTCTTCAACTTCTCCGCGTTGCAGCATCGGCCCAAATCGACCAAAACGTGCATAAATTGGCTTACCGTTTTTGGGGTCATTGCCTATAAGTCGAGCTTGCGATGCTTCATGGCGGCTAGCTTCGCCTGCTTTTTCAATTAGAGGATGGAATTGTTTGTAAAAATCAGCCATTGCTTCTTGCCAGGCAAGCTTGCCTTCAGCGATTTCATCTAGTGAATCTTCAGCCCGAGCCGTGAAGCCAGTGTTAATAACTGCATCGAAATATTTTACTAAAAAGTCGGTCGTTACTTCTGCAAGATGTGTCGGTAATAATTTGCCTCGATCTGCGCCGTAACGCTCCTGCTCAATTTTTTTATTTATTGTTTCTCCTTGTAACTCGAGATGTATTGCTGGGCGAGTATTGCCTTCTAGATCTGCTTTTTCAATATATCCTCGGGCTTGAATCGTGCTAATAGTCGGTGCGTACGTGCTTGGGCGCCCTATACCTTGCTCTTCAAGCGCTTTAACAAGGCTGGCTTCTGAATACCTAGCAGGTGGTCGGCTAAACGATTCGTGTGCTGTAATATTTTTTCTGCTTAATTTATCGCCTACTTTCATGGTTGGCAAAATAGCATCGTCTTTACCGCCGCCGTAAACTTTTAAATACCCATCGAATTTAAGAATCTCTCCCTTTGCAATAAAAAACTCGTTTCGACCCGAAACACTAATTGATACTTCTGTTCTAAGGGTATGTGCGGCCGCCATTTGGCTTGCAACCATGCGTTTCCAAATAAGTTGATAGAGTTTTTGTTGACCGGCATCGTTCCCCGCTTCTAAAACACTTAAATTTGTTGGGCGTATTGCTTCGTGTGCTTCTTGTGCCGAACTGTTTTTGGTCTGATATTGACGTACTTGGGCGTATTTATCGCCGTAATTCTTTTTTATATAATCTGCCGCAGCACCCAAGGCTATTTTAGAAACGTTTGTACTGTCGGTTCGCATATAGGTAATATGACCGTTTTCGTATAATCTTTGGGCAAGTGTCATAGTTTGCTTTACGCTGAACCCCAGTTTTCGTGCAGCTTCTTGTTGGAGACTGCTTGTAGTAAATGGCGCACTTGGATTACGTTCGCTAGGCTTTTGTGCAATATCTTTAACACTAAATTCAGCATTTATGCATGCTTGTAAAAAGTTATTTGCTTTATCTTCACCGTCAAGCCTTTCGCCTAGCTCTGCTTCGAGTTCTTCACTTTCCTTTTTAAATAAACCTGTGATTTTGAAGCTACTTTCAGCTGCAAAGGCTTTAATTTCGCGTTCTCGTTCGACAATGAGCCGTACGGCGACTGATTGCACCCTACCAGCGCTTAATCCTGCCTGAACCTTCTTCCATAGAATTGGCGATAGTTCATAGCCCACCAATCGGTCAAGTACTCGCCTTGCCTGTTGGGCATTTACTAGGTCTATATCAACGCTCCGTGGATTAGTAATTGCTTCTTTGATCGCCGGTTCAGTAATTTCATGAAATACGATTCGTTTGGTTTTTTTAGGGTCTAGGTTAAGGGCTTCGCTTAGATGCCAAGCAATGGCTTCGCCTTCACGGTCTTCATCACTTGCGAGCCAAACAAAGTCGGCTGTTTTAGCATCCTTTTTAAGCGCACTTACAATTTTCTTTTTATCGGCAGGAATTTCGTAAGTAGGCTCAAACTTGTTGTCTTTATCTATACTAAGACCCTTTTTAGGTAGATCACGGATGTGGCCAAAACTGCTTTTAACATCGTAATCTTTGCCTAAAAATTTTTCAATGGTTTGTGCTTTTGCTGGTGATTCGACAATAACTAGATGCTTCATATAATAATACTCAAATTATCACACTACGCTGCTTGCGTTTAAAATGCAAGTAAAGAGAAAATGAGAGGTGGCAACACGTTGCCGGCGACCAGTACGAACAGGCCGCCGGCAAAGGTAGTTTCATTGTTCGTTCTCTTCGAGTTTCGTTTCGTGGCTGTAAATGCGCTCTATAACAACCACACCCAAAAGAACGAAGACTCCGATGACTACCAACCCAGTTGTTGTATCGACTTCTTCCAGTAGATCTACAGCACCCTTAATGAAGCTGTAGGCACCGATTACTACGGTTAGGGCAAAGCAAATGCCCTTAGTGGTTGTTACGTTGGCGTTCTTCCAATTCCCTATAGCGTAGATCGCAGCTACACTTAGCAGAATCGCGCCAAACGTTAGTGCTACGAATGAGTACACTATGAATCACCACCTCTCTTTTTATTGAATGTACAGCACTCATTTTCACGAGCACACAACATATACCATAAAACAAATTAAGCTATCTATCAACCCTGTAAAATCCAATGATTGTTACCTACAGCTCTTATTTTACCTGTTATTTCTAACATACTTAGTGTCTGCTGATATTCGGTAAAATCAAGCCCTGATTCTTGATGAATAACTTCACCGTCGTGCTTGCCAGCCTTGATTAAGCTTAGAATCGCGTGTTCAGCCGGATTTGCGGCATGAATTTCATGATCACTGGCGATAATATCTAAACCAAGCGCTTCAAAAATATCTTCTGGGCTAGTAACGGGCCGTGCGCCGGTTTTTATAAGATTATTACACCCTGCGCTGTTTGGGTTCGTAATAGACCCAGGGACGGCCAAAACTTCGTGGCCTTGTTCGAGTGCAAAATTTGCTGTGTGTAAACTTCCACTGCGCTCTGCTGCTTCAGTAATTAATGTTGCTTGCGCCAGACCTGCGATTAATCTGTTACGTGCTATAAAGTTACCTTTAAAAGCCGCTGTTGTTTTTGGTGGATATTCGGCTATAAGTGCGCCGTTTTGTTCGATAATTCGCTTTGCAAGATCAGCGTGGCTAGCCGGATAAATATTTTCAAGCCCACTTGGTAACACGACAATTGTTTGGCCGCCTGCATCAATAGCTGCTTTGTGAGCAACCGAATCTATTCCGAGCGCTAGCCCGCTTACAATAACTACGCCTCGCGCAGCAACTGAGCGTACCAAAGTGTCGGTAACTGTCCTACCGTAGGTGCTTAGTCGCCTACTACCGACGACGGCTAACAGCGGCTTTTCTAATAACTCCTCCCAATGCCTACTTTCAACGAATAGTTCTTTCGGTGGGTTATGAATTTTTGTTAGAGGTTTTGGAAATTTCGAACTCGTTTGTTTTATATGAAGCATAAGCATAATATATTGTAAAATAGTGTTGACAAAAAATCTAAATAGTGCTATTATGTGATTCGTAAGCGTCCATTTTGTCGCTTAAAGCACCTTTTACCCTAATTCTAGCGTTCTAAAGCAATGTAGACAATACTTGTTTTAGACACTGTTAGATTGTTTTAGAACGTGCATAGCTCGGCTTACGCCAGAGCCCACTAAGTAAGGTGTTAGTGTTTCTGGTGTAAGTCGAGCGTAACGTTGTTACCCTCCACGTTGAATGCGCAAGCCAAGACAAAATAAAGTCTTGGCAAACAGACGTTCTAAAACAGACTAACGCCTTTAACCGTAAGCTTTAGCCCCTCGTTTTTGTTTGAGGTGGGTCTTCAAAGCGTTGAGTGTACGCGAGCTGCATGCACTCGGGGTTGAAGGCTAAACAGAGCCTATAGCGGTGCCCACCCCCTCTATAGGCTCTTTTTAGTTCGGATCGGTTGTTGGGGGGATTGGCTGCCAAATTGCGAATTCTTGCGCAGCTGATAAGCCTTCTACTTCGCCGCTTGCTATTGTTAAAAGTTTGAGTTTGTAATTTTCGTTAAACAATATCTTGGTTTCACTTGGGCTTAATGCAAGTATTTTTGGTACTTCGATGTCTTTTCGAAGTACTTTTTTGTTACTTCCATTTAAGTCTGATTTGTACAGTACACCAACTTGCTTACCATTTACTGTAGTTTTAGTCAGATATACCATGTATTCGTTTGACCTCGGAACAAAAACCTGTACCGTTTCTTTTGGCAGCAATGTCTGATTACAGTCAGACTTATCAGTTGCTATATTGTATACGCATTTGTTGTATGGGTAATTTGTGCGGTAAGTAATAATCTTAGTATCAGAAGCAGCCTCCCACTGATAACCCATGCTTTGTCCGAAATTCGAAAGAGTTAGTAAGTTGTTGTTGTCGGGATTATAAAATTTATAAGTGGATTTTGTTTCGCCCATCAGACGAATTTCAAAAGCTATTTTGTTACTAGAGGTTATGATAGGGTTTTTTAGGTATTCATAACCAGATTCTTCGCGGGTTGTCATTAACTTATTGGCAATCGGGGTAAGTAATTGGGCCGTTTGTGGTTTATCTATAGGCGCTCGACATAAGAATAAACGAGGTTCATTATTAACGATCTTGCCTAATACGTAATTAACTTGTTTACCATTGTTACCGAACACACCGCTATACATAACAGAAACTTGCCCATCTTTACGCTCACACTTGGTACTATCTGGCCAAAAAAATTTATCGACTAATCCGGTTTGTTTGCTCCATGTGTCGCCGTGGCTATTTACAATAGCCAATCCATTTCCTACCAAAGAACTGGCCTTACTATTGTTAATTACCCGTGCCCCAACGAAGCCGACTACAGTAATCACAAGCACAATCACTATGATACCGCTCAAGTGCAACGCGCCACTCTGATTTAGTCGAAGGGTTTTCATTATTTATTTTTTCTTATTTACTTGAAGAATAAGGACATTAGCCCTTTATGTCAAGAAAAGTATAAATGCTATACTTTGGATAGCTTAATTAACAAATATGCGCGACCTCTTAAAAATTGTAATTCCTGACAAAACTGAAATCATCATATTCGGTTTGCTTGGCATTGTTATGATGCTGATACTGAATGCACAGCGACTTTTATTATTATTCGGCAATGTCAGTTTGCAAGAGGTTAATAATGCTCTTTCGCTTGATGCTGGAGTGGCTAAATTTATAGTTGGTTTTGAATCCACCTTAGATCCTCGTGTTGTGGATGTCTTGATCTGGATGCTAGTAGGTCTTGTAACCTTTTTGGCTTTTTCATTCTTTATTGGTTGGTGGCATAGTGTTCGAGAAGAAGTCTCTGTCGTTGAATATTATCGACATCCAAGAAACTATCATGCCGGCCACGAAATAAATACGTTTTTAACAAAAGGGGCAATCAGGGCTCTGGGTGCGGTAGGCCTTATAGTCTGGTTTTTTGTATTTTTCGGTCTATTATCACAAAAATTTTCTAACATATTTTTAGCTGCACTTACCAGCCTGTCTGACTTGCCAATGGCTACTT
>CAZAXJ010000006.1:0-2297 GCA_964489075.1 uncultured Candidatus Saccharibacteria bacterium | reverse complement strand
CAATTTTTATTCGTATGACGACTTTACGAGTCCGCGTTTTCGGTTAGTATTGACAAAAATAGAATAAATTCTATAATAATTATTACCCTGAAAGGGTTTACAGCTCGGAAATCGGGTTTACTTGCCTGTAAAGGGTAAGGTTAGTTTCCCCCAAAGGGGATTAAACAATAGAACAAGACAATAATCAAAAAACGAAAAAAGAAGAACCCCTGGTGGGCCGGAGAGATGAGCAAAGTGCTTGCCACAAAGCTCGCAAATCGATCCGGCCCACTGGGGCCCCGCCCCTCAATTTTGTGGGCGCGAGGGCCTGAAAAAGGCCCCAAATCTGCCACCCAGAAATGGGTGGTTTTCTCATTTCTAGCCGATTTTTATGGTCTGGCAGTCGAATTTATTTACGAAGTAACTATCATGGCTTACAAAGATAATTGCGCCGCTATAACGCTGCAAGGCGTCTTCTAGCTCTTCGATACTTGGCAAATCCAAATGGTTTGTCGGCTCGTCTAATATAAGCAGAGTCGGGTCTCCAGCTAACATGCTAATTAATTGAAAACGAGCCTTTTGGCCACCACTTAGCTGACTTACAGGAACTCTTGCATCAACATTTGGGTTAAATAAGTAATCACCCATAAGTTGCATTATTTTTTGGTCGTTGATTTGTAGGTTGCGATCAAGGTGCAACCGTTCAATTGCTTCACTTAATGGCAAATTTATATATGTATCGCTAACCTCTTGTTCATATACACCAATGGTTGTTTTAGGGCGAATTTCTATAGTGCCACTGTGCAGAGGGGTTGGTATCGGTCGATTACTATTTGTTGCCAAAATACTGTGCACAAGCGTTGTCTTTCCTGCCCCATTGCGGCCGTGTAATCGCATATGTTCGCCATCACGCAAGCTTGCGGTTAAGCCATCAAATAGTAGTTTCTCGAATCCAAGCTCTAAGTTATTAAAAGCGACTATTGAGCTCCCGCTTGCTGTTTGGTCGCCAGTTTTAGTATTTATTTTGATATTTTTAGCTTTATATTTGTGATAATCAGCGGTTACTTTATCTGGAATTTGCTCTAAGCTTTCGCGGTCGATCCATAAGCTTGGTTTTGGATTATTCGTGATAAGTTCATCTATTTGCTTAGCCAAGCGATTTTCCATAACAATAAACGGATTACGCTGATCCGCCGTACCGCTCCAGCTTGGCTTCATCCGTCGAGCATAGGCAATCTGCTTTTTTAAATTAGCAATACTTGCTTGGGCGACTTCATAAGATTTCATTTGATTTACAGTGCTATTACTATTTTGTTTTAAGTAAGATTCGTAGTTGCCTTTAAACCCATAAGCTTGGCCATCTTTTATTTCTATAATTCGATCTACCTCTGCTAGTACATCGCGGTCGTGGGTAATAATAAGGGCGCTCATCTTTGTAATAGATTTTAGCCATGAAATGAAAGCATTTTTTGCTATGTAATCCATATGATTGGTTGGTTCATCGATAAGTGCCAGATCGGCTTTTGCATGAGCAATTTTTACAAGTTCTACAAAACGCTTTTGACCACCACTTAAGTTTTTTAACTTACCACGAGCTTTTGTTTCATCAATTTGGTACGAGTCGAGTTCTCGCAAAATTGAGTCTTCAACTTCGTAGTAACCTAGGCTACTGAATTGCTCTATGGCATCGCTATAAACGTTCATTTTATTTGTACTGGGATTTTTAATGCCAGAAAAATCATCAATTATCTTTTTAAGTTTTTCGTAATTTGGCAGTTCACTTAAAATGTATTCAAGTGGGCTAATATTTTCGAGTCCGTGATGCTCTTGGCGTGTTGCAACCGTTATTGTGCCTCGTGCAAACTGAATTGAACCATCGTAATCATTGTCTTGCCCCGCAAGAAGGTTGAAAATGGTACTTTTACCAACTCCATTACGCCCTATCACACCTATTTTTTCACTTTTTTCGATTCTAAAACCAAGACCAGTATATAATTGCTTATCGCCAAAATGCTTATCTGCTATTTCAATATTTACAAGCATTTTTAGTCCATAATAATCGAACGCGTATCATGAGGTAGCTGACCACCATATAGATACTCTGTAATTACGGCTGATATTTCTCCGCAAAGGCTTGGCAAATGTTTTTGTTCGTCTTTGGTAAACTTGCCAAGAACAAAGTTTGATTTTTCGGCCTTTTCAGACACGTTATTTGCAATTCCAACGCGGATCCTTCCAAACTCGCTACCGACATGTTTTATGATTGACTTAATCCCATTATTGCCAGCCGCCTGGCCGTCTATTCGCATACGAATTTG
>CAZAXJ010000005.1:0-17173 GCA_964489075.1 uncultured Candidatus Saccharibacteria bacterium | reverse complement strand
AACGAAGTAAAATCTGATGATATCAGGCGAACTGCAAGCAAATTTTTACGCGAGCTTAACCCACATGCGGCTTTTTTGTATAAACATAATCGAATACTTTGGTAGCGTAGGTCTAATATGACTAAAAAAATAATGAAAAAACCGATAGCATTTGATTTTGATTTATTAGTTATTGGCAGTGGTGCGGCCGGAGGTGTGGCGGCACATTTAGCAAGCGGTTACGGAAAAAAAATCGGCTTAATCGAAGAGGATAAATTGGGTGGCGATTGCCCCAACTATTCGTGTGTTCCAACCAAGACTCTTTTATCTGCTGCTTACGCGCTACAAACTATCCAACAAGCACCAAAATACGGTCTTAAAGCTACGACTGCTTCATATAATTTACGTTCGCTCATGGCACAAAAAGATGCGGTCGTTAAAGCAGCTAACGGAGAAAATTCAGGTAGAGCTTTCGCAAGCGAAAACATTAGAGTTATTAGGGGCCATGCGCACTTTTTGAGCCCGTGGGTTATTACCGTTGGCAGTCATCGTTACAGTGCAAGAAAATTTTTAATAGCTACTGGTAGTACAATCAATATCCCCGATATTACTGGTTTGAACGATGCAGGTTTTATTACTTACAAAGAAGCAACTGACTTAACTAAGCTTCCTAAAAGCATTGCCATAGTTGGCGGCGGAGCAACAGCATATGAGTTTAGCCAAATCTTTAGTACTTTTGGGGTTAAAGTTTATGTGCTTGAACAACATAAACATTTGTTAAATAGAGAAGATGTTGAAGTTGGCGATATTACGGCCTCCGTTTTAGAAAGTTCTGGAGTTCGCGTAAAAACATCTATAAAAATAAATAGCATTACTGGTAGCCACGGACGTAAAACAATAACGTACGAACAGCACGGCCAAAAACATCGAATAGTCGTAGAAGAAATTATGGTTGCAAGTGGTAAAAAACCCAACCTTGATATTGGCTTAGAAAATACTGGTATCAGACATTCAGAATCCAGTATAAAAGTTAACAGCCATATGGAAACGTCTAAAGATCATATTTATGCCGCAGGCGATGTAACTGGCGGGGATTTGTTCGCGCATTCGGCAATACAACAAGCAAGAATTGCAGCCCATAATATGTTTCATAGAAATAAAATCCCTATGGATTACAGTGCTGTGCCACGTATTTTTTACGGAACACCCGAAGTTGCTGCCGTAGGTAAAACCGAACACCAACTAATTATGACTGGCGCTATGTATCAAACAGCTATTGCGCCAATTGGCATTGTTGGTAAGGCTGCTACTACAAATTACGATTCGGGTTTTGTTAAGCTTTTGGCAGCGCACAACGGTGTCTTACTGGGCGCTAGTGTTGTTGCGCCAAATGCCAGCGAATTTTTAACAGAACTTACCTTTGCAATCCAGCATTACCATAGAGCATGCGACATTGCTCAAACTATTCATGGCTTCCCAACATGGAGCGAAGCAGTACGTGTAGCTGCCAGCCGAATTGAATGTATTTGAGAAATTCATTAAGTTTAGAATCCCTAGTCATGATCCAAAACAAAAACCCGACACAAGGTCGGGACTTTGTTTTGGTCGCCCTAGTACGTTCGAATTGGAACGATATACTTGCAGAATTAGAAAAATTGAGGTCAATAGCACTAATGATGTATCGCCATGCTTGCATGTATAAACAATATAAGCTTTCGCTACTATTGTAATTTTATATCTTTTATTATATTGTATTGCTACTATTTCGCCCTTTTACATCATAGATAACAGTTAGATATCACTCGACTTTAGGATCTTCAGCTTTGCTATATCCCAATTGGAGGAGTTATGGGTATTTTTGCTTTTTTGTTCATCGGGGGAGCAATTTACGTTTCTCTTAATTCAATTGTCGGTTCAGAAGTGTTTGAAGCTATGGCCGTTGTGGCGCTTATAATGTTACCTTTCGTTGCACTGACCGCAATGGGAATTGCACTAATAGGCGTTGTTATACAGCCTAATATGCTTAGTGTTTTAACAATATGCGCTTGTATTTGCATAGGTTTACCACTATTACACATAAGGATGTCGCAAGTAATCGAAAACCACCCAAATTCTAATGCTTCAATAGTCATCTTCATCTGTCAGATTGTAATCTTTTTATTTGGTATTTGTGCCACAATCATTTTTGCGACTGAACCGTTTGCAACAATGTTTCCAGATGCAACAGCTCAACAGCTTAGCCATGCAGACTCAATCGATAGCGCTAAGAGCGTTATTGCTTATTTTGGTGCAGCAATAGGCGTAGTAGCGCTTATCATATGGATTATGGTTTTTAAAGCGACGAAGTCTGATAACTAACTATTAATTTATGGTTTCAATTATGTGGAGGAGATAGCATTAAGCCCTAGGTAAATTCCTAGGGCTTCTACTTTAGACTTAGATACTTATTTATTGGCGGAGCAGGAAAATTCACTTCGCTCATGTGCGCTTGCCATACTCAAAACAAGCTTCTGCGCGTGACTCGTTGGCGCCCGAACTTGCGACTATCGCCAAGCAAGCTTGTCGAGTCGCAGAACCGAGACTTGTCCAACATCCAAAACAAAAACCCGACACAAGGTCGGGACTTTGTTTTGGTCGCGGGGGCAGGACTCGCCCAAAAGTTTCACTTTGTGAACTTTTCGGCATGCCTCGCCAAGGGAAATAATTTTCGCCTTGGCTCCGGCCTTGCGAATCGCCACAGGCAATTCTCACCTGCGACCTTTTAGCGTCGCAGCTTGAATCTTGCACCAAGACAAGAAAAAACTCCCACGCAAGGTGGGAATTTTTTCTTGGTCGCGGGGGCAGGACTCGAACCTGCGACCTTGTGGTTATGAGCCACACGAGCTGCCACTGCTCTACCCCGCAATAAACGCAAATTACATAATATGCAATTTGTCTCTGTTAGTCAAGGCTCAGTCTCGATTTTTATGACTTAAAAAATCGTTCCATGCACGTAAATTCTGCAAAATTTTTGCGCTAGGATTTATAGTTGTTTTTTTAATTTCTGCCTTTTCAGCAGGATGAATATAGGTAGCGGCTACCTCACTCGGTACAATAATTAACTTTTCGCCTGGTGCTGCTTTACTAAAGTATTTTCTTGCTGCTAAATCGAGGTACGAATCAGTTTTATAATATTCATTTATTAGCTTTTGATTCTTTGTTTGTTGATCTAATACTGCAACTTCTTGTTCTAGCTTTGTAATATCTTTTTGAAGTTCATAATTTTTTTGAATAATTCGCATACTACTCCATGTTACAGACAACGCAACAATAGCAAGCGCATAAATACCGATGTTTTGAGTAGTAAATATCGTTTTCAGGTTTTGATTGTTTTTTATTTTAGAAAACATTTCACTACTAATTATACCGCAAAAGCTAGATGCTAATCTGTTATACTATTTTACGTTGCTCGGGGCTGTAGCTCAGCGGTTAGAGCAGTCGGCTCATAACCGATTGGTCGCTGGTTCGATTCCAGCCAGCCCCACCACTAATCCTCAATATATAGATGAGGATTTATTTAATTTGCATCGCGGCGCATAAAGAGTAGCCACGCAATTATCCAGCCAATAATTATATAAATTACAGCAAAAATAGCAATTTTACTCGCAGTAAGTTCGCTTTTTATTACGCCAGTTCTGATTATGCTGTCAAACATAGTAAAAGGTAAATAGCCTGTATTATTTTTAAGCACAGCACCCAAAAGCGGTTCTACGGTTACCGGAACAATAAAGAAAAACACTATTGCGCCAACTAAACTCCTGATAATAGTCGCTAAGATTAGCCCTATAAGCGCATAAACTGCAAAGTACAATGCGCCCTTTCCGACGAATTCCAAATAATTAATTTGTTGTGCGGGTAAGGTTGCGTCTCGTAAACTTAAGCCAACAAAATAGCAAACCAGTGCGAAGAACACTCCTAAGAAGCCAAAAACTACACCAAAAGTAACTGCAACTATACTTTTACTTAAAAGAAATTTTGTTCTACTGGCGACTAAAGTTAATGAGTAATTAATCGTGTTGTAACGGTATTCATGAGCCATAAGTAAAATTGTCACAATCGTTATAAAGGCTGCTACCAAACCTGCAGAATTAACTATAATTTCTCTAATAGCTGTCGTTTGCAGTGTTGAAGCAGGTGATCCGGTTACTCCACGAAAGCCTTCAAAATAAAATGAAAACAGAGCGATAAGCAAAAAGGCCAGCAACATTGTTATGTAGGTTGATCTAACTGTAAGCAACTTTAGATATTCTGATTTTAATGTTGTTGTCATCTCTTATCCTTTTTGGTCGTTGCCTGATATTCTTGTGAATCTGCAGTGAGTTCTAAGAATACTTCTTCTAGACTTGCCTTTTGCGAACTTAGTTCTAGTATCGGCAGCTTGTTTTCAAAAGCTAGTTTCCCGATTTCGTCAGTTTTTGCACCCTTAACGGTCAAACCTTTTTTAGAATCTTCATATTCATATTTGGCTGCTTTTAGTACTTTTGTCAGTTCGCTTAGTTTAGACGTACGAACAAATACACTGTCATGGCCATTTCCTGATACAAGATCTTTTATTGATGTATCAGCGATCAGCTTACCTTTGCCAATGACAACAACATTGTCAGCCATTTGCGAAATTTCGCTTAGAAGATGGCTTGAAACAAGTACCGCATTACCTTTACTCGCATAGTCTTTAATAAATTGTCTTAGCCAAGCTATACCTTCTGGGTCAAGACCATTTGCAGGTTCATCAAGTAGTAAATATTTTGGATTACCAAGAATAGCAGCAGCTATACCCAAGCGTTGACTCATGCCAAGCGAAAATTTACCAGGTTTCTTTTTTGAAACATCGCTTAAACCTACTAAATCCAGTGCTTCTTTTACTCTTTTGCTAGAAACCCCACCAGCAGCCGCTAAAACTCTTAAGTGATTTTGTGCAGTACGCGTGGGGTGAAATGCTTTTGCCTCTAGCAAAATACCGGCAACTTCTGATGGTTTTTTATAAGTTTGTAGTTGTTTTCCATCGAAAGTGGTTACGCCTACACCTCTATCTAAACCAAGCATCAAGCGCATTGTCGTTGATTTTCCAGCGCCGTTTGGACCTAAAAAGCCCGTAACTTTTCCTGGCTTCACGCTAAAAGATAAGTTATCTACTGCAGGCTTTTTTTTATAAAGTTTTGTTAGGTTTTCGGCTCTTATCATCAAATGATAGTATAGCGCTTATTTTGATTCACGGGCAGATTTAATTGCAGCGGTAAGCCATTCTAGCTCATCAAATAACTTTTGCGGATCATCCTTAATAAATTCTGGTTTTAATTGGTCGTTTTCGTCAAAGGCCGACCACACATTGATGATATGTACTCTGTCACGAACGGGGATCATTCGAAGCTCGTTCGCAACACTTAAAAGATGCTCAACTGCACGAGTCGCCCCCATACCGCCATAACCTACATAAGCGACAGTTTTGTGATTCCATTCGTGATATAAGTAATCAATTGCGTTTTTTAAACTTGCTGGTATTCCATGATTATATTCGCCCGTAACAAAAATAAATCCGTCGGCCCGAGATACAATCTCAGACCATTTTTTAGTATGTTCGAATTCGTAATTGTTCTGCATTGCCGAACGTGGTTCGTTATAAAGCGGCAAATTTACTTCAGCAAGATCAATAAATTCGTAAGTTGCAGCCATTCGATTTTTTGAAAGGCCATATACCCAATCCGCAATTTTACGAC
Organism: uncultured Candidatus Saccharibacteria bacterium; assembly: GCA_964489075.1. GTDB lineage: Bacteria > Patescibacteriota > Saccharimonadia > Saccharimonadales > CAIOMD01 > JBBRSL01. Next base: position 11,441 of record CAZAXJ010000005.1, on the reverse strand, counting down.
CTACTCGATTAGGCCGAGTTGTTCCGACAATAATTTGTATGTGTGGTTTCATATTTCCTTTCTATTATAAATTACTTTACTTAGTATAGTTAGTAACTACAAAAAGTAAAGCTTTGTTGTGATATACTTTTTATATGAAACTCGCAACCCAGGCAGCGATAGAGGAAAAACCTGGCTGCATAACAAGTGCATTGCGAATAATCGGCGATAAGTGGACTGCTCTTATTTTGCGTGACCTTTCTACCGGCCCATTAACTTTTGGTCAAATTGAAGCGAGTCTGCAAGGAATCAGCCCTCGTACACTTAGCCAACGCCTAGAAATGCTCGTTACAGAAGAAATTATTGAGAAAAATTCTTATTGTGAGCATCCTCCCAGATTTAAGTATGGACTTACCAAAAAAGGATCTGAACTGCAAAATGTTCTTAGATCAATGGCTGAATGGGGTTCAAAATATCATAGCGATGACTGCAGTATTTGAAGCATTTCGTCAGCCGATTTGCTTCTCATGAGTTTTTCGCGCATCGAACTAGCATTTTCTACTCGATGCACGTAAATTTTGGACATTCTTTTTAGGCTTTGCCAGTTTCGCTCTTTGTTTTGCCACGTGTCTGTAAAAAGCTGAATATGCTTGATATACATTTGTGTTTTTTGCTTTTGGGTAAAATCAGCCCAGTCTGAATTATCAGCAAAAATATATGGATTGTTAAAAATTGACCTACCAATCATAATGCCATCCAGTTTATATTTTAAAGCAAGTTCAGTTCCTTGCTGCCTACTATCTACATCTCCGTTACCAACAATTAAGGTGTTTGGCGCAACCTTATCGCGCAGTTCCCTAATTTTTCCAATATCTTCCCAGCGGGCAGGCACCTTACTCATCTCTTTGGTTGTACGGCCATGCACGATTAGCATGTCAATTTCTTGTTTTAAAATGAGTTCTGGCCAACTAAAATCTACGTCACTCCACCCTGTTCTTAGCTTCACACTTACCGATACTCTGCCTTTTACGCCCTTTTTTACTGCTTTAATAATTTCAATGGCTAAATCACGGTTATTTATTAATGCTGAGCAGCAGCCATTTTTTACAATTGTTTTATCTGGGCATCCCATATTAATATCAATACCCGAAAAACCCATCTCAACAAGTTCAGCGGCCGTTTTTTCGTAATTGGCTGGTATCTTACCCCAGATTTGAGCAATAAGCGGTTGTTCTTTAGGAGTAAATTGAATCTTATGTAACAATTTTTGACGCCCTCGACTTTGCAGGCCATCAACATTCACAAATTCAGTAAAAAACAAATCTGGCGCAGCACAATCAGAAACAAGTTGACGAAACACTGTATCTGTTACGTCATCCATTGGTGCGAGCACAAAAAAAGGCCTTGGGAGGCTATTTAATAACTTCATTGACTCAATTATAGATTACTTTGTTTTTCTTGAATAAAGGATATCTCGTTCTGAATCAGAGATGTTGCCTCGCATATTTGCCAGCGAGGTTTTTTTAATAAAATGAGCTTTGTCGCTACTATAACCAGTATGTAGAGATTTATCTAGCTCTGTACCTGTGGGGCTCAATGGGCCTTCAATAGGTCCTTGAATATTTGCCAAAGACGCATAGCCCAAGTCTATTCGAGCCTGATGATAGCTAATACCTCTTTTATCAACCAATTTCTCTACCTCAGCATCTTGTTCTGGAGTTAAATTGTAGTATTCAGGACCTGATATTTTCATGTTTATATTATATCACACTTATGCTTATATGTCTATAGATATGCAAAAACCACCCCAGTTGGGGTGGTTAGTACAAATCTTGATAAGATTATTTGTTGCGCTTTACTGTAAGAAAACCGTTACGTGGGTTTTCGTTAACGCTCATACCACTTGGTAGATCACAAGCTTCTGCTCGCTTGTCCTTGCTAAAGTAGTAAATTGTTTGTTGTTTGCCGCCACGTAAAGTAACGTCTTTAGAGTTCAAATAATAAGTTACACCTTTTGAGTTCTCGTGCTGGTATGCCACTTCTCTCCTCCTTACACTGTTAGTAATACTCCTACCATAACTCTGATGTTTCTCTCTTGTCAATTACTTTTTTCTGGTGCTGGGCAATAAGTACTTGCGTAGACCTCTTAATTTCGATACACTTGCCTGTACAAGCATTAGCAACATAAAAGAGGTAAAAGAGGGTTATGAACGAATTCATGAACCGAGTGGGACGACCCATGCAAAACGTAGGCCGAGGTGGCGCAGAAGGACCTGCACCCCAAACGTCGGGCGGAAACGGTAAGAAAAAAAGAGATTTTAATTTAGTTAAGGTCGCATCTAGTATACTTTTAGTTTCGGTAACTGTGTTATTGATTGCACTTATCGTGTATCTGGCATTTGGTAAAACAAGTACCACTTTAACTTCACAAATTAAAACCGATCAGTATCAGGCTATATTTTTAAATAGTAGTGACGGACAGGTATATTTTGGTAAATTAAGTGTTCTTAATAAAGATTACTTTAAGTTAGAAGATATCTATTACGTCAGGGTCCAACAAGTACAACCTGATAAAAACAATACGCAGACTCAGCAAAGTATTTCACTTGCCAAACTTGGGAGCGAAATTCACGGCCCAGAAGATGTAATGTACGTAAACAAAGATAGTGTAATGTTTTGGGAAAACTTGAAAGAAGATGGCCAAGTTGTAAAGGCTATTCGTGAATACCAAAAGAATCCAAGTAGTGCTAATACAAATAGTTCAAATAGTTCGAACACCACAAATAACAGTTCAAATAACTCAAACAATTCGAACAACAACTAGTAATATATTCGTTCATTACTTAATACCCCGTACACTTGCGGGGTATTTTTATTCTGCCAAATATTTTTTAATGAAAAAACCTGAAGCTAGTCTGGCAATTAGGAGCAAACCGCTTAAAGTAGTGACAACAAGTGCCCAACCGGCAATGTCAGGCGACCAAGTCGGACTTACAAAGTCAAATGTATAAAACTCTTTCGGTGGAATTTGTAATTCATATTTTGCACCGCCGCCGTTATTGGTTATGTAGCGCTGCACACACTGCGCTCTTACGGTTAGCAGTACGTTTGGATCTTCGCATTCGGCTTGGGCATCCTGATATATTTTGTTTGTTCCACCTTGAGCAGCTATCCTAGCTTGTTCTGCCGCAACGATACGGTTAAATCGATTTGTGAGTTGTATGGGGGGTTCTGAACTATTACTGCCCGCTCGCAAATTGGTATTCATATGTGAATACACGTGCTCTCGTAGCTGCTTTAGGGCAGTCTCTACATCTCCACCTTGTTCATCTGCTTGTTGGACGGCGGCTCTTAACTCAATCATCTTAAGGTTGTTTTGACGTAAAGCAAAAAAACTAACTGTTGCTGCCACTAAAAATATTCCTAGCAAAAGCCATAACGATAGCCCGCTAATTTTGTGCCAGATACCATAAAATTTATGTTTGTTCATTGCTTTTATTTTAATGCAGAAAATTTCTGCTTAGTAATAATCAAACTCATAACCGCTCCAACAACGAAGGCAACTTGAAGTGCGCCTTTGTCTGACCACGAAGTAGCTATTACAAACATAGACAGCCAAAAAATGCTTGCAGCTATGGCAATATGAAATTCAATGATCATGAAATAGACTATTCGATATCCTGGAACATTGTCGGCATCATCGAAACGACCTTTTAAAAATGGCATCCGATACATAGCAGTAAGCGGTTCGTTCATGAGATTTATCGCCAATGCTTGAGACACACTGCCGACAAATGGTCTGAAAAGATGTAGTATTGCGTTACCTATAGCACCAACATTCAAAAGAAGACCTCCTTTGCGATCATCTATCAACTTCCCGATCACGTAAACGACTAAAAGTGCAAAAGCCGTACTTACCGCAGTTAATATTCCAAGCACAGCATAAGTATTTTCGATTAGAATAAATGCGCCTAAAAACAAAGGCCAAACTGTCACAGATATTGCATTCTCGATAGCGAATACGGCACTTATCCGTATGTTTCGTTTATTTCTGCGCCAAGGAAACCCTTTTATAATGATTACTTGATTTTGGCGGATTGGTTCGGTACTCAAAAAAATTGGTATCAAAGAGGCGCATAAAATTACTATAGCCAATGCAATTGAATAACGAGGATCAAATAACGTGGCTATAATTCCACCTATAAGAGGCCCTGCAACAGCACCTACCCTTTCAAAAATTTGCATATAGCTCAATTCTTTACCACCATGCTCCGTATGTTTAATTTTAGAAAAATCTACTTGTAGGGCCATCATGTATGAAATCATGCTCAGTGACCCAAAAACTGCTATAACCCACAACTGCCAGTTGAGTGAATCGATTGTCATTAATAAACCAAGAAAAACAATTTGTAATAATACAGATATAGCAATGGTATGTTTCGGGCCATATTTGCCGATGGTTTTGGCAACTAAAAAAGCGCTTGGAATTTTTATAAGAGCCCAAACTACAAACATTAAACAAAGAGCAGGTATACTAAACCCGAGTTTATACAGATAAATTGGAACAAAAATTCCGATTAAACTTGTACCGAATGAGCGCAGAAATTGACTGGCGTAGATTTCACTCAGTTCATCAAATCCGACAGTCCGCCAAAAATGGCGTGGCTCTAACAGTTTATTAATTATTTTTTGAATCATGTTTATTTTTTGTTGTTATTTTAATGTTAACAGATTTGATAGGATAAAGTGGTATGCATATATATTTTTCGGGAATCGGCGGAGCCGGGATCGGACCACTTGCATTAATTGCAAAACAGGCAGGTTACTTCGTCTCTGGATCAGATAAAAAAGAAAGCCAATATACTGAATATCTAAAAAATAAGGATATTGCTATTTCTATAGGTCAAACTGGCAGTGAAATTGCTGAAGTTCACAAAAAACAACCTATAGATTGGTTAGTTTATTCTTCTGCACTTCCGCTTGAAAACCCGAACCACCCCGAACTTTTGTTCGCAAAAGAAAATAACATTAGGTCGAGTAAACGTGATGAGTTTCTTAATACACTTTTGAAAGAAAAAAATCAGAAACTCTTAGCAATTGCCGGAACACATGGAAAAACAACCGCTACTGCAATGGCTATTTGGGTTTTCAACCAACTTGATATATCCGTAAATTACTCCGTGGGTGCAAAAATTTCTTTTGGTGATATGAGCTACTTTAATTCAAGTAGTGAGTTCTTTATTTACGAATGTGATGAATTTGATAGAAATTTTTTGAACTTCTACCCTGATTTAAGTGTTATAACTACAATTGACTGGGATCATCACGAAATATACCCCACCCGCGATGAATACAAACAAGCTTTTAGGCAGTTCATAGAACAAAGTAAGGAAGTTATTGCGTATGAAAAAGACTGCAGTTACTTAGATCTGCAAAAAAACGAAAAAATAAGCCAGTTAAATACGGATGATGAACTAATAAAACAAATAACCTTGTCTGGTGCTCACAACAGAAAGAATGCTTTCGTAGTCGCAAACGCATTGAGTAAATTACTCGACCAACCCGTTGATAAAATTATAGAAGTACTGTGCGAATTTCCGGGAACTAAGCGTAGGTTTGAAAAAATTAGCACAAATGTTTACAGCGACTATGCACACACGCCCGAAGAAATTGCAGCAACTTTACAAATGGCAGTTGAAATAAATCCAGACGTAATTGCAGTTTACGAACCCCTTACCAACAGGCGCCAATATTTTATGCGTGACAAGTATGATGGTGTTTTTGAAAGTGCAAAAAAAGTCTATTGGCTACCTAGTTATTTGGCGCGCGAAGATGCTCATCAACCCGTTTTGACACCAGATGAATTAATTAAGGGTTTGTCTAAAAAAACAAACGCAGAAGTCGCTAAGCCCGACTGGCAAATGATGGAAAAAATCGAAAAACATGTAGCAGACGGCAATTTGGTACTGTGCATGACAGGTGGCGGAGCAAACAGCCTAGATGACTTTTTGCGTAAGCACTTTGCTGTACAATAAAAACAACTAATGGACACGGTTGTTAACTATTTAAACTCTTCGTCTAACTCTGCGGTAAATATAGCGGTTATTATCTTAAGTGCAGCTATAATCCAGCAAATCCTCAAGGCCGTACTTATAAAAGGTACAAATTCGATCACACGACAAAATTTATTTAAAACTTCTGAGGACCGCCAAAGACGGATAAAGACTATAAACAGCATAATTGGTGCAACTGTAGCGTTTGCAGTTTGGTCGGTTGCGGCGATAATGGTTATGGAGATTTTAAATATCCCCATTGCCCCGATTCTAACAAGTGCCGGTATTATTGGGGCAGCTCTCGCCTTTGGTTCACAAAGTCTGGTTAAAGATTTTGTAAGTGGAATATTCATTATTGCCGAAAATCAATATAAAGTTGACGACTATGTAAAAATCGGCGAAGTTTCGGGTAAGGTTGAAGGCATAACAATGAGAACAACAACTCTTAGAGACGATAACGGAACTGTTTTGTTTATTCCGAATGGAAGCATTACTACAACCCGCAACAAAAGTATGGGTAAAATAAAGGAATATATTACTCTCGAAATTGCCAATGAAACAAATCTTGCGAGTTTTGCAAAAGCACTTACAGTAATTGCAGATTCGTTAAAAAACGATGAAACTACTGCACATCTTATTGACGAAGGACCATCAATATCGGCTGTCCAAAAAGTTACGAGTAATTCTGTAACTGTACTTGTTGAAATAAAAACGGACATTATTCACAGCGAAGAAGCGATTAGTGCCTTGTGGCGAGCAATCCATAAAGCCGCTCAAAAAAAACAAATAAAGCTTATTTAAAGGCTAAGTGTTTGGGTTGAAACTTCTTCTGGGCTGTAATCTGCTTGATTATCAAAATCTTTGATTTGCTCTTGCGTCGTTTTCAGTGTTTCTTCTATATCAACAGCTTTTACAGGACTTGTCGTGTCGTAATCTCCTGTATTTTCTGAACTAAGTGAAGCATTTTTTTGTATGTCTTTTACTGTTGTATAGGCACTTGAATTAACGAATAACAAGAACGTTATCACGACTAAAATAGCAGCTATCGCTATTGCGGCAACTATAGCCACTACCGGATTAGCGCCATCCTTATTATCCGATTCAAAAGTTTTATGCGACTCGTTCATTAAACGTTCAGCTTTCCACGTACGATATTAAAACTTGGTACCACCTGATTATTAATTTGGTTGTGAACGTTATTTGCCTGCTTTAAGAGCTCTGCCCTATAGGTTCTTACCTGAGTTAAACCAGCAACAAATAATTCTGGCTTTTCTTTACAGCTAATTGTGGTCGTATCGATTAATGACTGGAGATATTTCTGGCTTATTTGTTCAAAAAGCTTAACCTCTTTTTGGTTTTGTTCTAAATTGCCGACTATATTTCCTGTTTGGGAGCTCTGACGCTTTAGTCTGGTGTACAAAGCGAACAATTGCTGATGTATGTCTTTATATGTGTCGTTTCTAAGTTTTGTTTGTTTTTCATTTTTATTTTTTAAATTTTTAAGTGTCGTTTGAATAGCTTCACATTTTTCGATGACTATCGCTTTTGCTTCTTCGCTTAAAGTAATATTTTGAGTTACCGCAGCTGCTGCTAATCGTGTTTCGTTTGACTGAACTTGTTGGGCAAAAACCTTCGGTGTAAAAAATAAAGACACAATAAACACAAAAACGAGTAACAACTGTTTAAAATACATGCTTTTATTGTAGCTTATATTGGCAGTTGGTAGTAGGAGCTAGTCCGCATAACGAGCCCTTCGGTTTCTAGTTCGCTTATAGCTTGCTGAAATCTTTTATCGCCAATTTGCTCTTCAAGCGATTCGAACTTTAGCTTGCCCTTACTTAACGCCTTGATTATTTGACCACGAATCTGTCTTTTTGAACCGATAAATTTAGTTTGCGCTTTATAGTGTTTGCTGTTTTTTATGTTGTTTCCGTGGCTCTTTTTCAAATATGAACCATAGTCCATTATTGCCCAATACCATTCACGCGGATTATTTTTATCGACCGTTTTTTGAACCAAAGCTGCAATTTCTCTATCTGTTACATTGCTCTCGTTTTTAAAAAACTCGTATAAGAATACGGTCCGCACATTTGTTTCGATAAATACTTCGGGTTCATTAAACGCATATGCGGCTATCGCACCCGCTGTATTACGCCCTACACCAGGCAATAAAGTAAGCTTATTAACCGAATTAGGGAAATATCCCAATTGTAAAATTTGTTTTGCAGAATCGTGCAAATATTTTGCTCGGCGATTATAGCCTAAGCCACTCCAAGCTGTTAATACAGAAGTCAAGCTAGCATGAGCCAAAATTTGAATATCTGGAAAAGTTTTAATCCAGCTGTTGTATTTTGGAACTACTCTGCTTACTTGTGTTTGCTGTAGCATTAACTCTGAAACTAAAATTTTATAGGGATCAAAGCTTCCGTTTTGCTCTGATTCGCGCCAAGGCAAATCGCGGCTATTTTCTTTATAAAAATTCCATATACATGAATTGAATTCTTCAATTGTAACCATACAAGCTCAAAAGTTTACTGTTTAGTAAGCATACCAGTTTTGAAAAGTATCAGTATTGGTAACATCGTTTATCTTATGAGCACTACCACCGTCTATGTTAATCACATAATCTGCAGTCTCATCGCCACTACTTACCCTAAATACGATATGATGATCACTAAGCCATTGAACTGGATAATTTAAGCCTGCTTTATTTACCAGAGTTATTTCCTTGCCACCATTTACATTGTAAAGCACTAGTACACCCTTGCCATCACGTTTGTCTACCCATACGCTTTTCGAATCACTTTCGTTCGTAACATAAGCTTTGTTAACTGGAGCTGCGGGGGGTGTTGCCAATGGGTTAGCCTTACTATCCGCCAACTTATAGTCATACCATTGATTGTTTGCAACATTAATATTGAATCTTTCGTAAGAAACTCTGAATACACCCCAAATATCTTTACTTACAACTGTAGATTTTTCACTTCCATCAACATTTATTTTATACATGCCACTAGTTAGATTACTTCCCGGTGCGTTATTGGCTACATAATAAATTGTCTTATCGATAAGATTTACTTGCCCAATTCCATTTGCAGAAGCTAGTTCTTGTTCTTTGTTCAAGTTAAAATCATAAGCGATCAATCTTTCTCTTTTTTCATTGGCTGCGCTTGCGCCTTCGGCAACACGAACGTACACTAGCGATTCATTTGTCCACCCAACAAGCTGAATCCTTTCTGAACTTGCTAGTTTGGTTGCTTGATCTGTTTTGAGATCAACAATATATAGGCTACTTAGTGTGTAACCTTCTTTATTATGAGCACCGTCCCTAGTAGAAACGTATGCTGCTTGGGTACCAGTGCTGTTTTGCGATACTGCAATATCACTTCTTTCCTTACCAGTTGATTCCATTAGTATTTTTTCATTTTTACCGTCAGCGTCATTTTTATATAAAACATAGTTACCGCTGCGCTTACTGACAAAAACGTGAGGTGTACTTACAACAAGACTTACTTTCTTTTCAGTTCCGTCACTTTTTGATGTGTCAAATGTTTCTTCTCTGTATCCATCTGCTTTTATTTTCAATGTTATTTCATCTTCAGTAGGTTGAATAGTTAGCTCTGCTTTGCCGTTTTCATCGGCAATAGCAACACTTTCGCCATCTGTAACTTCTGCTTTTGCAATCGGTTTCCCACTTAACCAATCGGTAGCTACAAACGTGTACGTTGTACCTGTCGGTGTCAATTCAAACGGTGCATTATATGGATTACTCCCCCACCCGATGACAACGTTTTGTTTTTGTTCAGAGAACGATCGTTTTTTAAAAATCAACTCTTGTTCGCCAAGTTTAACGCCACTAAAGCTAACCTTTCCGTCTTTATCAGTTAACGATTCAACACCACCTAAAGTAACTTGAACGTTTTTTATAGGACGGCCACTATTTTTATCAATAACTATCATGCTTGCTGATGCTTTTACGCCCGCGGCGTTGAGTACTAGATAACGTGATGTAGGCAATGCAAATAAAACTACCAGCCCTGCAAATATAAGACCCAACGTAGAATTACGTAGCCTTTTATTTTGCCACCAGCGTTTAAGTAATGACTTCTTTGATTCTTTGTTTTTTGGGTCGAAAGCTTTTGCAACTTTTTCGTCTTCAGATTTCAAAAGTTCATCACTTTCGCTGGCAATTATATCGTCAACTATTTTGTCTGTTTGGCCTTCTTTGTCCATTACTTGAATAGCATTTATGGATTGCATTTCTGCTGTTTGAGCAGGGGCATCTGACGGAGGCAACCCCATCATATCCAAAACTTGATTATCAAGCTCTGGTGCCGACTCTGGTTCATCCTTTTCTTTTTTTCCGAATAACGGGGCCATCTATTTGTTATTTTAGCAAACACTGGCCAATTTAATAGGATACAATTTCAGTAATGAGTTTTTCGTCAGATTTAAAACTTGCTGAGACCCACCTAAGTGGCCATGATCCTCGACTTGCGGCACTTATAGTCAAATATAGTCCTTGTACTATAAAACCGCACACAAATTACTATGAAGAGCTTGTGAGCAGCATTATTAGCCAGCAACTAAGCGTAAAAGCAGCGAATACAATATGGAATCGTTTTATAGCCTTGTATGGAGAAAAAATGCCAAGCCCTGAGCAAATAATCGAAACAGACATTGAAGATATAAGAAAAGTTGGAGCAAGTTACGCAAAAGCTCGATACATAAAGGACTTGGCTGTGCATATTTTAGATGGCGAGCTCGATTTAGCCCACATATCTACTCTAGATAACGATGTACTAATAGAACAGCTCGTTGCCGTAAAAGGTATTGGCGAGTGGAGCGCACATATGTTTATGATTTTTAGCCTTGGAAGGCTTGATATTTTACCTTGGGGCGATCTTGGCATACGTAAAAGTGCGCAAACCTTATATGGTCTACCCTCGCTACCTAATAAATCTGAGCTAATAACACTTGCTGAAGCAAATAGTTGGAACCCTTACGAAAGTGTTGCTGCTTGGTATTTATGGAAAAACCTCGATAATAAATAACTTATGGGGCAAGGCGGTTGATATCGCGTGGGAATAGAGTAGCTTCTTTCACATTGTTCAAGCCGACTATTTTTTGAGTAAGTCGTTCTAAGCCCATACCGAAACCACCGTGCGGCGGTAAACCATACTTAAATGCCATTAAGTAATATTTAAATCCGGGGTGTTCAATATCGGCACCAATTTTCTTAAGTTGATCAACCAAAACTTCGTATTGATTTTCGCGCATACTGCCTGTTGCTATCTCTACACCCTTAAACAACAAATCACATCTGATTGCTATATCTGGATTTTTTTCGTCTAGCTTATGGTAAAACTTTGCTTCGCTGGCTGGCCACTCCGTTACAAAAATTGCATC
>CAZAXJ010000004.1:15278-17262 GCA_964489075.1 uncultured Candidatus Saccharibacteria bacterium | reverse complement strand
ACCTTAATTTGAGCCGCATATCTTTGCGATAAACCTTCTGTGATGAGCCCTCTAACCTCGTTCATCTCTTTAACAAGCAATTCGTTTACCCTACCCACCTTTGGCCAATCTTCTAAGTGCACTGATTTAGCGTTTGTAAGCTTTCTGTAAAGCTCTTCACTTAAAAATGGTGTGAAGGGTGCAAGTATAAGAGCTAACTGGCTTAAAACATAGTGTAGTGTCTTGTAGGCATCATTCTTGTCTAAATCATTATCGCTTTTCCAAAAACGTTTGCGACTTCGACGAACATACCAGTTGCTTGCGTCATCTATAAATTCTGTAACAGGCTTTAGCGCCTTAGGTATGTCATAGCTATCCATATGTTTGATTACTTCACTAATCAGTTCGTGCAATCTAGAAACTACCCATATATCCAGTTGATTAGTAAGTGAACCGAGCGGATCGTCGAGCTTGCCATCCCACTCCCATCCGTCAACTTCTGCATATAAAGTAAAGAAGTCATACATATTCCAAATCATGCCTAATTTTCTAGCAATATCGCCCACATCTTTATCCACTAATGAAAAATCTTCCCCGTTAAGTAGTGGTGATTGTAACAACAAAAATCGCAAACTATCAGCACTATATCTATCCATGAGTTCGTTAGGGTCGGTAAAGTTACCATAGCTTTTACTCATCTTACGCCCATCGTTACCGGCTACCGTACCTGTAACTATCACGTTTTTGAATGCTTCTTTACCAAATAGCCCTACAGATATCGCATGCAGGTAGTAAAACCAAGCCCTTACCTGCCCAACATACTCAGCAATAAAATCGCCAGGAAAGTTTTGCTCAAACTTTTCAATGTTTTCAAAAGGGTAATGGAACTGAGCAAAAGGCATACTCCCACTTTCGAACCAACAGTCTAATACTTTATCTATACGCCTATAAGTTAAACTGTCTATTTCGAAAGTTATAGCGTCTACCCAAGGTAAGTGATAATCATCTAGTTCTTTACCTGATAGTTTTTTTAATTCCTCGTAGCTCCCTACAACCTTTATATGCTCTTTGCCTTTCTTATCTGTTGCTTTCCATACTGGCATAGGTGTTGCCCAAAATCTGTCCCTGCTCAAGTTCCAGTCCGGTGCGCTTTGAACTGTCTTTTCGAACCTACCATGTTTTATATGTTCAGGAAACCAAGTAATATTTTTATTTTGTTCGAGCATCTCTTGTCTTTGGCCTTCTATATCCATAAACCAGCTTGGATGCGCACGGTACATAAGCTTCGTACCACATCTGTGACAATGTGGATAGCTATGCCGAATATAGTCAATCTTCCAGATTATGCCCCTATTAGCTAATTCTTTTGCAATCTGTTTATTACTATCCCAGATCCCGAGACCGACCCAATCGCCTTCATTGTAAAAACCGTTGTCATCTATGTTCAAAACTATTGGCAAGTTCTTTTTCTTAGCTAATTCATAGTCTTCTTCTCCGTATGCAGGCGCCAAATGAACTATCCCTGTTCCATCATCAGTGCTTACATAGTCGGCATCATAAACAGTGTGCGCGTTATTACCCCTATTTTTAAATAAAGGTTCATATGTTTTATTTACAAGTTCTTCTCCTTTTATATTTCTTACAACGTTGTATTTTAAAATATTATGCTTTTCATCTGTTAAAACTCTATTTAACAACGATTTAGCAAGTATCAAATTTTCTCCATTTACTTCAACTTCAACATAGTCTATTTTGCTATTTACAGCTACTGCAGTATTGGCTGGTAGCGTCCATGGAGTTGTCGTCCATGCAAGTAGTGATGTATTTTCGCCAACAATTTTAAACTTAACGTAAACACTGGGGTCGGTTACTTCTTGGTAGCTATTATCCATCGCTACTTCACTTTTGCTAATTGGTGTTGCACAGCGAGTACAGTAAAGCAGAACTCTCTCGCCCTCGTAGATTTTACCCTTATCGTAAAGTGTCTTAAAAGCCCACCAAACGC
>CAZAXJ010000004.1:0-15268 GCA_964489075.1 uncultured Candidatus Saccharibacteria bacterium | reverse complement strand
TTCCATATAAGGTTTATCCATTGTTTTGTATGCGCCTTCAAAGTCTACCCATCGGCCAATCCTATCGATGGTGTTTTCCCAAAGATTCCCAGTTTGAACCATACTATCCCGACAAGTATTTATATAGGTTTCTAAACCTACTTTTGCAACATCTCGTTTATCTTTTATCCCTAATTTTTGCTCAACGAAGTTCTCTGCCGGTAAACCATGACAATCCCAGCCCCAAACTCTTTCTACACGCCTGCCCTTCATAGTCTGATAGCGAGGCACTGTATCTTTTACAATGCTAGATAGTAATGTGCCATGATGAGGAACACCTGTAATAAATGGTGGGCCGTCATAAAAAACAAAAGAATCACTCTTTGGCCTATTTTCAACAGACTGTTCAAAGATTTTATTCTCTTTCCAGTAAAAAATCAGCTCTTTTTCGTACTCTAATGCTGGACGTCGGGTACCTTTTTTAAACTTCATACCTCTCCTTATAAATAACAAAACTACCTTTTTCGCTGGATCCCTTTAGGGGAGGTACCATCCAGCTACCATTGGTAGTTTGGTTACTTATTTACAGCTCTTACGTGAGCTTCTGACGTCGGTGTCTACTAAATCTCCTAAGATTTTTCTTACCGATGTGTTCGTGGTTGATAGCCACTATTCTAGTAAACCCTAGATACATCTCGCCAAATTGTTACCTTTTATCTTATACCAAACTAGAGCTGGAAGCAAAATAGCTACTTTGTTGATCGTAATACATTACTTCGTTCATCAGAGGTAAATGTTCACCTTGCCATATCTGTATAACCTGGCCCTCAACCGTAAGAGCCAAAACTGCAGGAAACGACATAATATCATACAAACTCGCAACAGCTGCACCATCTCTGGTATTGACGTCTAGAAGCATTAATAATCTTCCCGTTCTCTTTTGATACTCACGAACAAAATCCAAAACTTTCCTGTCTTGTTCTGTCTCTGATCTATAAAGAATAGCTACTCTCATAAACTTAGTGTACAGCCATTGTCTTTTAGTTTCTAGTGATGCTTAATACCATAAAGTGGGTTCCGGAAGTTTTTTACACAGCAGTAAGGACAAAATACTGGTCTTAACGATTAACTGCAACCGGTAGTGGAGCCACAGGCAGTACAAACGTAACAGCTGCCTGCTCTTTGAGTCTGATTACCACAGTTATAACACATAGGTGCAGTGTCATCCTTTGTTTGTTTAACCACTTTAGGTTGTTCGGCAACTACACTTTTAGTAACAACTTTTTCTACCTTTGGTTCTTCGTTAAATTCAGAACTGTCCAAAAGCGTTGTTTGAGTTTCTGTGTTTGGCATATCCTCAATATTTGCAAGACCCAACTCTAAACGATCATCAAAAGACAAGTAATCAAAAGCTAGTCGGCGAAATATATAATCCGTTATTGAGCTGGCAGTTCGTATCTCTGGATCATCAGTAATACCAGATGGCGCGTAACTGCGACTCATCATTGTTTTAACATAGCTTTTTAAAGGCACACCGTACTGTAAACCATGGCTTACCGATATGGCAAAAGAATCCATAAGCCCCGAAAGTGTTGATCCTTGTTTCGCAACGTGGATGAACAGCTCGCCTGGTGTTCCATCTTCATACTCACCAACGGTAAAGAAACCTTTTGAATCTGCTACATGGAATTCATATGTTTTACTATTACGCTTCTTTGGTAACTCTCGTTTAACTGCACCTTTGACAACGAATGTTTCTGATACTGGATCCGTTTTTACTTCTTCAGAGCCTTCTTTTTTAGCTGTTGATAGTGGTTGTGCAACCTTACAGTTATCTCTGTAAATAGCAACTGCTTTCAGCCCCATCTTCCAAGCATCGATATGAAGTTGTTCAACATCCTCAACAGACACGTCTTCTGGCATATTTACGGTTTTACTGATTGCCCCACTCAAGAATAGCTGAACTGCAGACATCATTTTTACATGACCAAGATAATGAATCGTGTTGTCGCCCATCGAGCAAGCAAACACAGGTAAATGTTCTTCTTTAAGATGTGGC
Organism: uncultured Candidatus Saccharibacteria bacterium; assembly: GCA_964489075.1. Taxonomy (GTDB): domain Bacteria; phylum Patescibacteriota; class Saccharimonadia; order Saccharimonadales; family CAIOMD01; genus JBBRSL01. Next base: position 13,230 of record CAZAXJ010000004.1, on the reverse strand, counting down.
GCTCCGACTATTGTTTTCTCGGTATCAATATAAGCTACAATTTCGTCGGTTTGAGTCTTTGTATAACCCAACGCACGTAAGGCCCTCGGAACTGTTTGGTTCACAATACTCATCGTACCGCCGCCAACAAGTTTTTTATGCTTAACAAGGCCTAGATCAGGCTCAATACCTGTTGTGTCACAGTCCATCATGAGGCCAATTGTTCCTGTTGGAGCCAACACCGTTGCTTGCGAGTTTCTAACACCATGCATTTCTCCTGATGCTACTGCTTCATCCCAAACCGTTGCGGCTGTGCTAAGAAGATCCTCCGACACATAACGTGCATTAATCGTATCAACCGCCTTCCGATGCATTCTAAGCACTTTTATCATGCCATCTCGATCTTTATGGAAGCCAGCAAATGGCCCTACCCTGTTAGCAATCTTAGCACTTGTTGCATATGCGTGGCCTGTCATAATCGCGGTAAGTGCTGCTGCTTGGGCACGTCCTTCTTCTGAATCATAAGGAAGCCCTTGAGCCATTAATAATGCCCCTAAGTTTGCATAGCCCATTCCTAACTCTCTGTAAGCTCTAGCGTTTTTACCGATACTTTCTGTCGGGTAACTTGAATAGCCAACTAAAATTTCTTGAGCAGTAAAAACGACTTCAATCGTGTGTTTATAAGCCTCAATGTCAAAACTACCATCATCTTTCAGGTATTTAAGTAAGTTGATCGATGCTAGATTACAAGCAGAATTATCCAAGTGCATGTATTCGCTACAAGGATTTGAGCCATTAATCCTACCTGCGTTAGGAGTCGTATGCCAATTATTAATAGTCGTATCAAACTGCATACCTGGATCCGCACATTCCCAAGCCGCCTGCGCTATTTGCCTGAACAAATCTCTAGCTTTTACTGTTTTAACAACTTTACCGTCAGTTACAGCAGTAAGGTCCCAATCTTTATCATCTTCTACCGCTTGCATAAAATCATCTGTTACACGAACCGAATTGTTCGCATTTTGGTATTGGACACTAAAGTTATCTTTACCATCCAAACTCATATCAAAACCTGCTGCTTCGAGTGCTCGAGCCTTTTGTTCCTCAATGGCTTTACACCACACAAACTCTTCGATGTCTGGATGGTCGGCATTCAATATAACCATTTTGGCCGCTCTTCGAGTTTTCCCACCGCTTTTAATAGTACCCGCACTTGCATCCGCACCCCGCATAAAGCTTACTGGGCCACTAGCTTTGCCCCCACTGGCGCTTAAACGCTCCGCACTTGATCGAATGTTAGATAAGTTTACCCCTGAACCAGAGCCACCTTTAAATATTGTGCCCTCTTCTACGTACCAGTTAAGTATTGACGGCATCGTATCTTCAACGCCCAAGATAAAACAGGCGCTAGCTTGTTGAGCACGGCTCGGAACACCGATATTAAACCAAACAGGGCTGTTAAATGCAGCTCGTTGAGTTGCAAGTATATACTTAAGCTCTTCACTAAATGATTCCGCCTCTGTTTCATCAGCAAAGTAGCCTTCTTGCACACCAGCCCTAGCAATAGTATCAACAATTCTACTAACCAATGTTTTTAGTGATGCCTCACGCTCGTTAGTACCAGGTGTACCTGCAAAATACTTTTGCGCGACAATATTTACTGCATTAAGTGACCAGTTGTCAGGGAACTCAACTCCCTTTTGTTCAAACACCGGCTTACCGGTCATTGGGTTCGAAATAAGAGAATCCCTGCTCGTCCATTTAACCTGTGAATAGGCAGACTTGCCAGCTTTAGTAAAGTAGCGTGTCACGCCAAGTACATTTGTTTGTGCCATTTTTTTAACCCTCACTTTTTTAATTATTTAGTTTTTAAATTTTTGTTATAAGCTCGCTCTTACACACTCCGATTCTCTCTCAATAACCTTGAATGTAAGATAAGCGCGCTCTGCTAACCCCGACATTTATTTGTTGTTGTCGGCAGAACGAACTCTGCTTATGTGCTATTTTTTGATTTTTTTGCCCGTATTTGAGCTAGTTCGGCCTCAAAACCAGTAATATCCGTAAATCTACGATAGACACTGGCAAACCGAACATATGCTACATCAGATAAATCAGCCAAGCCATCCATAATAAGCTCGCCTACTCTCTGCGAATCCACTTCAGGCTCGCCAGTAGAATAAAGCGAATTTTCGACTTTTGCTACGAGAGCCTCTAGTTGGACATTTGTAACCGAAGTTTTTTCGCATGCTCGGTGTAAACCAGCGAGCAATTTACTGCGACTAAACATCTCACGTGATCCATCGTGTTTAATCACTACTAGGTTGGGCCTTTCGAGCCTTTCATAGGTTGTGAAGCGCGTACTACACTTTGGGCACTCACGTCTACGCCGAGTTGACTCGCCGTCTGCAACGTCACGAGATTCTATAACCTTAGTGTCGTTGAACTGGCATTGATGGCACTTCATTGGGCTGTTTCCTTCTGATTGCTTTCAATGTGCAATCACCATATATAGTGGTTATAACTTATCCTACACCCCACTTATGGTGTTTGCAAGCATTTTATGTCGTAATTTTTTCGACAAAAATTTCTTAATAAGGATTTTAATCTTCTTCGTCTTTGTCGTCAGAAGAATCGTTCTTTTTCCGCCTAGTTAACCGCCTTAAAAACGATGGTTTATCGAACTTATCTTCGTCTTCCTCCGCATCGAACGACCAAATATTTGGCAGTGGAGTTTCGTCTTTCATATCGGCTGTCGGCTCAGGCTTTTTCTTATCAATATCTAGATCTATATTTTTAATGTCTTCTTCTATCTTTTCTTCGGACTTACTTGGCTCATCATCTTTTTCAACACCCTTCGTAAGCTCTGCTACTACTTCATCATCATGGCTTTTAAGTGCTGGCAAGCCCTCTTCTTTAGTTTCAGCCTCTGTATCCATATTAATAGGTGTTCTAATATGGTCTCGATTTGTATAGTATGCCGCTTCAAACCCTGTAGCAACAACTGTAATGATGATTTCACCCTCTATATCGGGACTAATGGTGGCACCGAATATTATGTTAGCATCTGGATCTGCCGCCGCAGTTATAGCTTCTGCCGCCGCGTTAATTTCGTGCATTGTCATATCTAGCCCGCCAATAACATTGAAGAGAACTCCTCGGGCACCATCGATAGATACTTCAAGCAATGGAGACTCAATAGCTTGATGTGCAGCCTCTATAGCTCTGTCGTCACCACTTGCGCGACCGATACCCATCAAAGCGCTGCCTGCATTACTCATTACAGTCTTAACATCAGCAAAGTCTAGGTTAATAAGACCATGTACGGTAATGAGGTCTGATATACCTTGTACGCCCTGCCGTAAAACATCATCAGCAACCTTAAACGCTTCCAGTAAAGGAGTTTTTCGATCAATTGTCTGCAATAAACGATCATTTGGAATTGTTATAAGCGTATCAACGTTATCGCGAAGTTTGTCTATTGCGTATTCTGCATTTTTACGACGCTTTTCACCTTCAAATGCAAATGGTCTAGTTGCAAACCCAACCACAAGCGCACCGGATTGCTTTGCTATTTCAGCAACTATGTGCCCAGCACCACTTCCGGTACCACCTCCAGCGCCAATAGTTACGAATACCATATCTGCACCACTAAGCGAATTCTTTAAATCATCTGTGCTCGCTTTTGCGGCCGATTCTCCAACTGTTGGCTCTGCTCCAGCTCCTAATCCTCTAGTCATATCGCCACCAATATGAACCTTGGTTTGAGCTTTAGAATGATGTAGTGCTTGTGCATCGGTGTTAACAGCAACAAACTCAACACCTTTAACTCCAGCATCAACCATTCTATTTATCGCTGCGCCTCCTGCGCCTCCAACTCCAACTACTTTTATTCTTGCAAAAGTTTCAATTTCAGGCTGTACTTGCGGCATCCAAAATCCCTCTTCGACTTAATTTCTTATTCTAGTTCTTATTCATTATATACGAAACGAGCTTAAAAAATACTCACTTAAAAAAACAAAAATTAAAAATATAAAAAATTATACTCAAAATTAATTACTTACTTATTATACGTTTAATTTTTTTGAACAGTCCGCTAGTTGCGCCAGCACCGGGAATAATTGAACCAGAACTTATTGGTCCATCACTTAAAAGCATATCTAGCATCATAAGCCCTACTGCTGTTGCATACTCTGGATTTTCAACACTGGCAATCACTCCACTGACGCTAGTAACTTTACCTGTTTTAGCGGGTAACTGAAGACGTTCTCTAGTGTATTCAGCAATTCCTGGCAAGTTGGCCGCACCACCGACAATTACAACTCCACCGGGTAATTTTCGACTCTTACCCACTTTTTTAAACTCCCTATCAACCTGTTCAAGAAGCTCCTCAATCCTCGACTCAACAACTAGTCGAACAGTTTTCTCAGAAAAATGATATCTTTTATCTTCATACTCAACACTAACGGCTTCAGCAGGTGACTCACTAAAATCTAAACTAGCATGAGCCAATTTTACTTTTTCGGCAACATCTAAATCTGTCTTAAGCCCTATTGCTAAATCGTTAGTAAGATGTTGACTACCGATTGGAATAACAGCAACATGCTCAACTTCGCCTTCGTCAAGAATAACTAGGTTGGTTGTTCCAGAGCCAATATCTAAAACTGCTGTCCCAGATTCTTTTTGTTTGCGCTCAAGTACAGCTTCGGCGGCAGCTAAGCTTGCTACCGTATGATGATGAATAGTTACTTGAGCCTTTTCAAGTGCGGAATCTAAAGTTCGCAAAAGCGGTATACCGGCAGTTACAACTAATGTCTCAACTTCGAGCCTAACACCTTGCATACCAACCGGATCTTTGATGTTATCTTGTCCGTCTATGCGGTAATTTTTGGCAAATACTTGAATAATTTCTCTGTTTGCTGGCAAATTTATAACGGTAGCTGCTTCTTCTACCCGTGCCCGATCATCATCACTTATTCTTCTGTCAGGGGCACTAATTGCAACAACACCATGTGAAGTTTGGCTATTTATATGAGCTCCGTTCACATTTATAGTCACACCACCAACTCGTACGCCAGCCATCCGTTCGGCTTCAGCAATAGCTTCATTTATGGCAGCAGCTACTTCTTCCACATGAACAACTGCGCCTTTTCTCATTCCGTGATTGACGCTCATCCCCATTCCGATTACCGAAAGGTTATTTTCTGTTTCTCGCTGTTCTAGCATACCAATAACGCACCGTACGTTAGCAGTTCCGATATCTAGGCCAACATAATAAGGAGCTTTTTGCATGTTAGGGTCAGTATAACGCTTGTGTTACTCTGGCGGCAAGCATTAAGTTCTAAAACTAAAGTCTTGTTAAAATTTCGTAGCCTGTTTCTGTAATTAGCACTGTATCTTCAAAATGAGCGGCTAAACTACCATCGCGAGTAGAAATTGTCCAGCCATCATCGTTTGTAAAAATTTTATGTGAACCTAATGTTGCCATAGGTTCGATTGCTATAGTCATACCTGTTTCAAGAATTGGCCCAGTACCTTCTTGCCCGTAGTTAGGAATATTGGGCTCTTCGTGAAGTTCATGACCAACACCATGCCCGACCAAATCACGAACAATACCTAGACCGGATGATTCCAAAACCTCTTGAACTGCGCTTGAAATATCTCCAACGTGAACACCGTTTTTTAATACTTCAATACCTGCATCGAGTGAAGTTCTTGTAGTATCAATTAAAGTTTGCTTTGCTTTACTTTTCGCTCCGATAATTACTGAACGTGCAGCGTCAGTTATCATGCCCCTGTACTTAACACCAAAATCAAGCGAGACTATATCGCCGTCTTTAATAACGTAGTGTCTGGGTATACCATGAACAACTTCTTCGTTAACTGAAATGCACATAACATCTTCAAAACCGTATTGCCCTAAAAATGCCGGAGTTCCACCTAGTTTCTTAAGTTCAACGTCAGCAAAATCAGCTACTTCTTTCGTTGTCATTCCTATTTTTACGTGTTTAATGCTCGCCTCTAGCACGGTGGCTAACATCCTGCCACTTTCTCGCATCCACTCAATTTCCTCTAAAGATTTAACTTTCGTATACATGTGTTTGTTCTAATCTCTTATTTAGCTCCATAAAAACATCCAAAGGAGCCTTATTACCATTAATCTCAACAACTTTTACACCGTTTTTCTGTAAATCTTCAATAATAGGCCTGATGGTTTCGTCGTACTCTTTGAACCGCTCCGTTATTGCGGAATTATGATCATCAGGCCTACCTCTATTAATTAAGCGATCCATAACAACATCTCTGTTCGCAATAATGTGTACTACTGCTCGGAGATTGAAACCAGATTTTAATAACCAGTCTGCCTGATAAACGCTGCGTGGGAACCCATCAATAATAACTTCAGGCTTATCTCCGATCCTATTGAGCTCGGCTTTCAAGTAAGAAATTACTCTGTCGTCATTAAGCATCTTACCTGCCTGCATTTCTGTAAGTTCTTGTTGGCTTGCTTCACGCCGGAGTATTTCACCAATAGAGACCCATCTATACGCACCGCTTGCAGTCAAAAGTTGACTTTGAGTACTCTTACCTGACCCAGCCATGCCAACAACGACAAGCATGTATTAGCCCGCCTTCGAAATATATTCTTTTACTCTTTCAGATACTGCACGTCCGTCAGCTTTACCTGCAACAGCTTTTATTGTTGCAGGCATAAGTGTTGAAAAAGATAAATCCGAGCCGAGATTTGCAGCTTGTTCTGCAATAATCGAATCAATAGCCTCTACCGTAAGCTCTTCAGGTACATAAACTGAATAAATAGCCCTTTCAAACTCTTCTTTATCTGCCTGTTCTTTTCGATTATTTTCGCGATATAAATCACGAGCCTCTACTCTAGACTTAATTTCTTTCCTGATAACTTTAACTGATTCTTGTTCGTCTAAATCATGACCTGCTGCAATTTTTGCGTTTACTAAAGAACTCTTCAACAAACGTAAAGCCTCGGCCTTTGGCTTATCGCCCGCTTTGAGTGCTTGATTAATATCCAGACTGACTTTGTCTAGCATTAGCGTTGGCCAAGCTTAGCACGTTTTGCTTTGAGATTTTTTCGCTCGCGACGAACAATCGCTTTTTCACGTCGATCACGTTTGCTTATTGGCTTCTCAAAATACTGTGCTTGCTTAACAGTTGCCAAAACACCTGCCTGCTGAACTTTACGGCTAAAACGCCGGACTAGGCTTTCGGTGCTTTCCTTTGAATCTTTACGAGTCACTTGAATCATACTCAAAACATTCTACCTCATTTGACTCTATTATTCAACAGAGTAGAGGTAAGCTAGTTTAATTAGTAAAGTTTGGGATGAAACCGAGCAAAAAAAGGAGCTGTATACGAGAGATACTACAAGTTTTTTGTTAGAGTTTTTCGCGCAAAATAGGTAATAAAAAAGCTTGGAGCTATAGTTGGTTTTTACGATTAGTAGCAGCACGCTGGCTCTTAAGCACTATGCCTTGCAACTCTTTAAAAATAGGGAAGCTCTTATTCGTAGAATATATCTTTGTATTACCCTGTTTTTCACTAGTCAGAAAACCGACTTTTTCTAAACGCTTTAATTCTCTCTGGATATTGCCAGCGTCTTCTTTTATAAGTTTTGCAAGACCCCTGACATGCGTCTTGAAATCTGGGTACTTCGCGTACACGACTATAATTTTTCTTCTTACTCTGGAGGTAATAAATACGTCTAACATATAAATCTTGCTGTTATTCAAACAACGAATATTATAGCGATTTTTTAACGCATCTGCAACTACTTTAGCGTATAGTTTTTACTATGTATTACGTAGAGGTCGCAATCGCCAAGCAGCGGAGTGGTCGTAAAATTTACACCTACCACACCAAAAATAAAGCTCCTGTACGATCTATCGTAAAGGTACCGTATGGAAGAAAAATAACAATTGGTATTGTTGTTGGCGTTGTAAAAAAACCCGAATTCCAAACAAAGGAATTAAACAAAGTTTTATCGTTTGTACTACCTCAAAGCTCAATTGAATTATTAAATTGGCTTTTCATTTTTTATCCTAATGATTACGGTGTTTTAACGCAGCTTTTACTGCCACAATCATTTACTAAAAAACCATCTACAGTTGTCAAAAATAATCTTAAAAATACTAGCACTAAACAATTACCTAAACCCACAAAAGATCAGAAAAAGGCCCTAAAACAAATAAAGAGCGCTAATAGGGTTCTGTTACACGGAGACACAGGAAGTGGAAAAACGAGAGTTTTTTTAGAGACTGCACAAGAAACACTAAAGAAACAAAAGTCGGTGTTAATCATTACTCCAGAAATTGGCCTAACGCCACAACTTATCAAAGATATCGAGGACTATTTGTCCGCACCAGTAATACTTACACATTCCGGCCTCACAAGTTCTGCCCGAAGAAAAATTTGGGAGATGGCAATTAATGAAGAAAACCCTGTGGTATATGTTGGGCCTAGATCTGCACTCTTTTTGCCATTTAAAAATCTAGGTCTAGTAATTGCTGATGAGGCACATGATCAAGCCTATAAACAGACTCAATCACCAAGATATCAAGCACTTCATATAGCTGCTAAACTTGCTTCAATTCATGACTGCAAACTAATCTACAGTACCGCTACGCCAAATATAACTGATTATATACTCCTTAAAGATAGGGGTGCATCAATTATCAGACTAACAGAACTTGCTGCTGGCAAGCACAGAAGTAAAATAGAAATTATAGACTTAACAACTCGTGAAGAATTTACACAAAACCAATATTTATCAGATAGTCTTATAAAAAATTTACGCGAAACTTTTGCGAAAAGAGAACAAAGTATCTTGTTTTTAAACAGACGCGGGAGTGCTCGCTTAATACAATGTACCAGTTGTGGCTGGCAAGCCTTATGCCCTAACTGCGGCATTCCCCTTACTTATCACCACGATATACATTTAGTTCGTTGCCATAGTTGCTCTCATGTAGAAAAAACGCCTAGTTCTTGCCCAAACTGCGAATCAGTTGAACTACAATTCAAAAACATCGGCACCAAAGCTTTGGTAGAATTCGTTTCAAAATTTTTACCAAAAGCTCGAATAATGCGGTTTGATACCGATAACACGCCAGAAGAACTATTGCATCAACATGTAGACACAATAAAATCAGGCAATGTCGATATCGTTATTGGTACTCAGCTAATTACCAAAGGTATAGATCTGCCTAATTTAGGATTCGTAGGTGTAATAAATGCCGATACAAGCCTAAGCCTGCCCGATTATAGGGCCGAGGAACAAACGTTTCAACAGTTGTATCAAGTTATTGGTCGAGTTGACCGCGGTCATAAAGATGGAAAAGCAATTATTCAAACACGACTTCCTGATCACCCTGTTATGCAGGCAGTTTTACACAGAAGCTGGGAAGAGTTTGCTGCTTATGAACTAAATAAGCGTAGAGTGTTTAAATATCCACCTTACGTACACATAGCAAGCTTCTCTGTTTCAAAACCAGACAATAAATCTGCAGAAACAAATTCAAAAAAAATCTATGAAAACCTTGAAAAAAGTGGTCTAAATTTGCAACTACTTGGCCCAAGCCCAAGTTTTTTCGAAAAACGTGCAGGACAATTTACGTGGCACATAATTGCAAAAAGCCCTAACCGCTCAGAATTCGTTAAAGCAGCATCTTTGCTGCCCCAAGATTGGCGAGTAGATATTGACCCGATTAACCTTCTGTAACTACCGCTGTTAGGCTATACTTAGCGTTAATGAATAAAACGACGACAAGACACGATATTATTACTCTGCCAAATAAAAATTTACGCGAAAGATCAAAAAAAGTTGGCGTAGTTTCTCAAGAAATATTAGAGCTGATTGAGCAAATGCGATCAGCGACACTCGATTGGGAAGATAATCGTAAACATGAGGTAGGCGTTGCATTGGCAGCAATTCAAATAGACAAACTTTACAGAGTGGTTATTATCCGGAATGATTTTGATGACAAAAAAAATAGAGAGTTCACAGCGTTTATAAACCCTGAGATTACAAAGTACGAAGGAAATATTGTTGAAGAGTATGAAGGCTGCTTGAGTATAAAGGATATTTATGGCAAGGTACCACGATATGAAAAGGTCAAAATTAAAGCAATTGATATTAACGGGAAACCATTCAGGGTAACTGCAGAAGGATTTTTAGCCAGAGTATTTCAGCACGAAATTGATCATACAAACGGAAAGGTCTTTATTGATCACATAAAAGATAATCCTGTTGCGTTTTTCTCACTAAATAACGAAGGGCATTTAGTTGAGCTTGATTACGAAAAAGAAGTAAAAAATAATAAAAATTTATTCGGATAAATATGAACCCTCTTTCTCGTTTTGTTTTTTTTGGTAACGGACCTGTAGCTGCTGAAAGCCTAGTTAAAATATGCGAACACCTAGGCAAAGATTGTATCGAACTTATCATTACAAAACGACGCCCAACCCATCATAAAGAAGAAGCTCCGCTAGATAAAGTCGCACACAACTTAAATTTAAAAATAGAGTACGCTGACAACAAAAAAGAACTCACTAATTTAATCAATAAAATAAAGCCTGAAAGTAAAGTCGGTTTAGTTATAGATTTCGGTGTAATTATCTCTAAAGAAACTATCAACTACTTCAGCTTTGGAATACTTAACAGTCATTTTAGCCTACTACCTCATTGGCGAGGTGCCGATCCCATAACCTACTCAATTCTTTCAGGGCAAGAAAAGACTGGAATTAGCCTAATCTTAATTGATAGTGGCTTGGATACTGGAGCTCTGTTAGCGGTAACAGAATTGGATTTAGATGGTAGCGAAACTGGTCTAAGCCTCAGCAAAATATTAGTTGAAAGTAGTGCGATGTTAATAAGTGAAATTTTACCTCTGTATGTAAGCGGTTCGGTAACACCCTATAAGCAACAAAGCTCAGTTATTACCTACTCTAAAAAGTTAAATAAAAATAATGGTCAACTCATTTGGGAAAAGACAGCTACAGAACTTGAAAGAGAAGTCAGAGCCTTCTCGCAGTGGCCTAAAAGCTACTTTTCTGTAGCAGGTATGGACATTGTAGTTCTGGAATCACAAGCAACAGATAATAATCTTAAAATCGGGCAACTCAGTGTAAGTAGTAAGAATACTTTAGAAATTGGATGCAAAACAGGTTCTTTAAAAATACTTAAGGTAAAGCCCGCTGGTAAAAAAGAAATGCCCATAGAAGCATTTCTAAATGGTTACGGTAAAAAGCTAACTACGCCGCCTGATCATCGCTAGCAGCCAAAATACTTGGTGCCTGAGTGGTTATTTCTGACTTAAGATTATCAAGTTCGGCACTAACCACTTCTTTATAATCAGGAACGTTTGTTTCCAACCAAACAAGAGCTCCGGTTTCATCGTTGGCATCCATAAGCTTTTCAAATTCACTCAGTTGCTCATCACTCATATTCTGAGCAAGACGAGTACCAACACGCAGTTCTAGAGTTTCATAAACATGCGCGAGCATGCGCTTTTTATCTTCTTGTGGTAATTCAGAAAGGCCTACTTGATTTAAAAATTCATCATCTAGCTTAAGCATCGCAGTCCTTTCTCATAATTATAAACTTCGCTCTCTTGTTTCGCGAGTAAATACTTCGATACGATCACCTTCTTGAAGGTCTAAACGACTGGTTGTACTCAAGCTCATTCCGCACATTTCGCCCTCAAGGACCTCTTTTGTGTCGGTAGGGCCATGTTTCAAATTCGTAACAGAAAGGTTCTCTGCCAAAGCAGTTTCATCTCTATAAACATTAGCAAACGAGGGTATAACCAACTTACCTTTAGTAACTTCACCACCACATATTGCATCAGTTTTTGTTGTTTTAAATACACCACGTACAACAAGCCTCCCGCTCTCTGTTATAACCTCTTCAGGAGCCAGTAGATCACTCATCATTTGCTTGGCATCATCAATAAGCTCATAAATAATTTTGTAGAGTCGGACTGTAACTTTGTCTCTGGCAGCAAGCTGTTTTATATTTTGCGGCATCGAAACTTGAAATCCATAGATAACCGCACCACTCGCCATCGCCATCCTAATATCATTTTCTGTTATAGACCCTACGCCCGAACCTACGACACGAATAGCGACTTCTTCGGTATCAAGTGTTTTTACACTATCTATTACAGAAGTTAAAGATCCTTGTACATCAGCCTTTATTATCACGTTGAACTCTTGTTGGCTAGTTTTTTGATTAATTAATCGAATTAATTCTCCACTTGTCATATCAAGATGGTTACCAGCTTCGCTAGCACTTGCCGCAAATGCCGCTGCTTGAGCTCTAGCTTCTTTTTCGTTCTTCACTACAACAAAACTGTTACCAAACTCAGGCAGCGCCTTAAAGCCAACTATTTGCACAGGTGTAGACGGGCCAGCACTATCAATAGGTTTACCGGCAGAATTTTCTAGGACTCGAACTTTAGCATATGTCCCACCAGCAAGCACAAAGCTACCCTTTTTTAGCGTTCCTTGTTCAACTAGTGCAACAGCTATTGCGCCCCTACCTTGTTCCATATGTGATTCGATTACAAGACCTTCCGCAGGCACTCCAACATCTGCCTTGAGTTCTTCAATATCACTAACTAGTAACACCATATCTAGAAGCTTATCAATTCCTTCGCTAGTTTTGGATGACACAGGGACAACAACAGTATCTCCACCCCAATCTTCTGGCACCATTTGCTGTTCAGCCAACTGTTGTTTTACTCGATCAGGATTCGCTTCTGGCTTGTCAACTTTAGTTATCGCTACAACTATCTGAACACCTGACTTGCGTGCAAATCTTATTGCTTCTAATGTCTGAGGTTTAATACCGTCATCCGCAGCTATCACGATAATGGCCACATCTGTCAGATGCGCACCATGTTCACGCAATGCGGCAAATGCTTCATGGCCTGGTGTATCTAAAAAGGTAATAAGTCGGTCATTATGCTTTACCTGATATGCGCTTATGTGTTGGGTAATGCCACCAGCTTCACCAGTAGCAACATCAGCTTTCCTAATTACATCAAGTAAGCTAGTTTTCCCGTGGTCAACATGGCCCATAACTGCAACTACAGGAGGCCTAGCTACAGCCTTATCGCTAATTTTTCGTTGTCTTTTAGCAGGTTCAGCATCCTCATCCGATTGAACGTGCGAAACCAACTCAACATCCAACTCAAGCTCATCGACTAAGATCTGTGCGGTATC
>CAZAXJ010000003.1:16011-18286 GCA_964489075.1 uncultured Candidatus Saccharibacteria bacterium | reverse complement strand
GCCTGAGTTTTCTTTTCGCTGCTTAATCGGTGGTTAGCCTCGACAACAGCTGCCTTACTAACAACATCGCCAGTTACGAATTCGCTGTCACCGGGGTCTTCAACAGTTACACGGCTAAACATTTGTCGCACAACAATTTCTAGGTGTTTGTCGGCGATATTCTGCCCTTGGCTAGCAAAAATACGAGTAATTTCGTTCATGATATAGCGCTGAGTTGCTTCTACGCCACTTAAACGCATTAGGTCGTGTAGATTAATTGAACCGCCCGTTAATCGATCGCCTGCCTCAACAATATCTCCGTCTTTAACTGAAAGTTGTTTGTAGCCAGGGATTTCGTAACGGACTTGTGCCTGGCTTTTTGGTGCAATAATCGCATCGGTTTTAGTAAGCTTTACCTTACCTGCAACGCTCGCAACCAATGGCTCTTTGCCATCTTCGTGTGCTGCAATTATGTCGCCAACAGCTACTTCTTGGCCGTTCTTAATAGAAGGTGCTCGACCAAGTAGCGGAACACTGATTTGTTGTTCTTCTTTAGCAGTTACAGTAACGACGTAATGATCGCCTTCTTCCCACGCGTTTACAGTACCTGCAAGATCTGAAAGATATGCTTGGCCCTTTGGAGTTCGAACTTCAAAAAGCTCTTCGACACGCGTAAGACCAGTAGTAATGTCTTCTCCAGCTACACCACCTTTGTGGAACGTTCGAAGCGTAAGCTGCGTACCAGGTTCACCAATGCTTTGTGCCGCGATAACACCAACTGGGGCCCGATTTGCAACTAATTGACCTGTTGCAAGATCGATACCATAACTTTTTCGATTAATGCCGCGCAGATTACCACTTGTAAGTGCGCTCATTATCTTTACACTTTCAAGATCAGACTCTTGGATTTTATTTGCTGCTGAACGAGTTATGAGCTCACCTTTTTTAAGCAGTTTTTCGCCGTCAATAACCACAGGTTCGGCTGTAAAGCGTCCTTCAAGTCGCAAACTTAACGGGATACCAATTTCATCGGCATCGCTTCTGTAAAGAGTAAATCCTGGGTCATTAGCTTCTTCATCGACAGTAAATACATCTTGGCTAACGTCAACTAGCCGCCTAGTTAAGTAACCTGAGTCAGCTGTTTTAAGCGCAGTATCGATAAGACCCTTGCGAGCACCACGAGTTGATACGAAGTATTCAAGTGGGTTGAGGCCGTCTTTGTAGTTAGAGCGAATCGGTAGCTCCATTGCACGGCCAGTCGCATCGCTCAAAATACCTACTGTACCCATAACCTGCTTAACCTGACCTGTTGAACCACGAGCACCAGAGATAACAGATATAGCTAGACTAGTATCTTGGCCCGTAAATTGCTCAACAAGCTGTTCCTGAATCTTAGCGTCAACATTCATCCATGTTTCAACGGTTAAACGATACCGCTCTTCTTCAGTCATAAAACCAGCGTCAAATTGCTCACTGATTTTTGTTGCACGAGCTTCGCCTTCACCAATACTTTCAGCGACACCGGCAACATCGGTAAAGTCGTCCTTACCCATAGAAACACCAGAAAAAGTAGCGAATTCAAAAGCAATGTCTTTTAGTGCATCAGCAATTTCCGCAGTCTTTTCCTGCCCGTACTTTTCGTACGCTTGTGCCATTACTGTCTGGATTTTCTTCTTTGTCATACTTTCATTCTGGAACGGAAAATCATTTGGGAATAACTCGTTAAACAAAACTCGCCCTAGTGTTGTTTCAAGATCTTGATCACGGAAGTTAACTTTAATTGGAGTTTGCAAAGTAATTGCTTTTTCATCGTAAGCCATCAATGCTTCTTCTAGGCTAGAAAATGGAATCGCTTCTGCTTTTATTCGATTGTAAGTCATGTAGTACGTACCAAGAACAATATCTTGCTCGATATGCAAGATTGGCGAACCATCTGCCGGTTTTAAAATGTTCTTGCTTGCAGCCATGATTTCGCGGGCCTCGGCTTGCGCAGCGTCACTTAGTGGCAAGTGAACTGCCATTTGGTCGCCGTCAAAATCTGCGTTAAAGCCTTTACAAACAAGCGGGTGAAGCTGAATTGCTTTACCTTCGATTAGTTTTGGCTGGAAAGCTTGGATTGAAAGACGGTGAAGCGATGGAGCGCGGTTTAGGAGTACATATTTACCTTTAATCACTTCGTCTAAAGCATCCCATACAGCAATATCGCTAAGCTCGATAAGTCGTGTGGCGCTACGAATATTGTGCGCTTGTTCGACTTCAATAAGTCGGCCGATAACAAACGGCTTAAATAGCTCAA
>CAZAXJ010000003.1:0-16001 GCA_964489075.1 uncultured Candidatus Saccharibacteria bacterium | reverse complement strand
CAAGTGCCATCATTTTCGGCAAACCACATTCGTTAATCTTAAGCTCTGGGCCGGCTACAATTACAGAACGACCAGAATAGTCAACACGTTTACCAAGAAGGTTTTGGCGAAAACGACCTTGCTTTCCTTTAAGCATATCGCTCAAAGATTTTAGGCGTCGTCTTTGCCCAGTACTACTTACTGCTCGGCCACTACGCGCAGCGTTGTTGTCAATTAAAGCATCGACAGCTTCTTGCAACATGCGCATTTCGTTCCGGCGAATTACTTCTGGCGCATTAAGGTCAACTAGTTTTTTAAGTCGGTTGTTACGGTTGATAACACGACGATAAAGATCGTTAAGGTCACTGGTTGCAAAACGGCCACCAGTAAGTTGCACCATTGGACGCAAATCCGGAGGAATAACTGGCAGAACACTCAAACACATGCTGTCTGGCTTGATACCAGCACGCTGCATGCTTTCAAGAATTCGAAGTCGTTTCATGATCTTCTTTTTACGTTGGCCTTTTGCTTCTTCAACTTCGCTACTTAATTCTTCAATTAAACTATCAAGGTTTACAGAATCAAGCATAGTTTCGACTGCTTCGCCACCCATTCCAACCTTAATAAGCTTTTGAAAATCTTCTGGCATTGCGCGGTAATCGGTTTCGCTTAAAAGTGCGTGTTTTTGCATGCTGTCGAGTTGTGATTTTAGAAGTTCATATTCTTTTGCAGTTTCTTCAAGTTCTTTAGTACGTTCTGCAGCAAGAGTTTTAACATCAGCCTTGTCTTCGCCCGCTAGTTTTTCGTAGCGAGCTTCAATTGCAGTTTTTGCAGCAGCTGCTTCTGCTTCTTTGTCTGCTAATAATTGATCGCGCTTCTCTTCGTCTACGCTTAAAATAGCGTAACTGGCAAAATAAGCAATTCGTTCTAAATTCTTAACTGTCATGTTCAAAATCAAGCCAATTGCACTTGGCGTACCTCTAAGAAACCAGATGTGGGTAACAGGGCTTGCTAGCTGAATATGGCCCATTCGTTCACGACGAACGATTGATTTTGTAACTAGTTCACCTTTTTTGTCGACTGCGGCTTCTCGTGATCGGAGTCCTTTGTACTTTGCATCATGTGGATTAATATCTTTTACTGGGCCAAAAATCTTTTCACAGAATAGTCCATCTCGCTCTGGTTTTTGAGTTCGATAGTTGATTGTTTCTGGCTTGGTTACTTCGCCGTAGCTCCATTCCATAATGTCACTCGAGCTAGCAACTGCAAGGCGAACTGCGTCAAAGTCGGCAATATTTGTACCGTGATTGTATTTACGCATTAGCTGCCTCCTCTTCATTAACATTTGTCTCGGTATCTTCAGATTCATCAGCTGACGACACTGCTGCCGCAACTTCATCGCCATTTTCATCAAGAACCATAAATTCATCTGCCACTGCATCTTCAGTCACATCAATTGCATTTATTACATCTTGCGGCGCTTCGATTTTTGCCTCGTGCTCTGCTTCGTCTTTGATATTCTCTTCGAGTAGATCTTCGGCATCAATAACTTTGCCTTCGCCTTGATCAACCAAATCAACCTTTAGACCCAAACCTTGCAACTCTTTAACTAACACGTTAAAGCTTTCTGGTACCTTTGGCCCAACAATTTCAGTTTGCTTAATTATTGACTCATAAGCCTTAGCACGTCCGTACACATCGTCTGACTTAATAGTAAGCATTTCTTGCAAAGTGTTGGCTGCGCCATAAGCTTCAAGTGCCCACACTTCCATCTCTCCGAATCGCTGACCACCGTTTTGCGCCTTACCGCCAAGTGGTTGTTGGGTAACCATTGTATACGGTCCAGTTGATCGTGCGTGAATCTTATCTGCAATCATGTGGCTCAGTTTAAGCATATGCATAACACCAACAACTGTTCGTTCTTTAAACGCTTCGCCGGTCTGACCATCATACAGCTGCTGCTTACCGTCTTTCGGTAGGCCAGCTTCTTTTAATAGTTCCTCTATTTTTTCGACAGGGACACCGTTAAATGATGGGCTAGCAACCTTAAGCCCCAATGTTGCAGCTGCAATACCTAAGTGTGTTTCAAACAACTGACCAAGGTTGATACGACTTGGGACACCCATTGGGTTTAGAACAATATCAATTGGTTGGCCGTCTTCAGTAAAAGGCATATCCTCTAGCGGTAATACCCGAGCAATAACACCCTTGTTACCGTGACGCCCTGCAAGTTTGTCACCAACTGCAACTTTTCGCATTTGAGCAACAAAAACTTGAATTTGCATAATCACACCTGCTTTTAGCTCGTGACCATTTGCGCGACTAAATACTTTAACGCCAACAACTTTACCATGTTTGCCGTTACTCATTCGTTGTGATGTATCGCGAACTTCTTTGGCTTTTTCCCCAAAAATCGCTCTAAGCAAGCGCTCTTCGCTCGAAAGTTCTTGCTCACCCTTAGGTGTAATTTTGCCTACCAAAATGTCTCCTGGATGCACTTCTGCACCAATACGTACAATCCCATCATCGTCAAGATGACGCAATGCCTCTTCAGAAACGTTTGGGATATCGCGAGTCACAACCTCTGGCCCAAGCTTTGTTTCGCGTACTTCTGTCATGTAATCGACAATATGCACGCTGGTAAATACATCGTCCTTAACAAGGCGATCGCTAATAATAATAGCGTCTTCGAAGTTGTAGCCACCCCAAGGCATGAATGCAACTCGCACATCCTTACCAAGAGCCAGTTCGCCACCTTGGATACTCATTCCTTCTATTAGTACATCGCCTTCTTTAACCTTATCACCGCTATTTACGACAACTTTTTGATTGATACTTGTGCCTTCGTTACTGCGCACATAGTGCATTGGATGATATGTCTTTTTGATATTACCGTAAGAAACAACAACTTCATTACCGGTAGCTTTTTCAACTACTCCATTACCTTCGGCCAAGGTAATCTGGCCTGTGTTCCTTGCAGCGATTGCTTCGATACCGGTACCCACAGTCGGTGCCTGAGGGTTTAGTAACGGAACAGCTTGCTTTTGCTGGTTCGCACCTACAAGTGCTCGGTCGACTCGGTCTTTTTCGATAAACGGAATAAGGCCGGCTATTGAGCCAACAATCTGGTTTGTCGCTGCGTCCATATGAGTGATATCTTCTGATTCAACTTCGGCAACTTGCAAGCGATTTCGTGCCGGAATACGATCAGCCGTGAAATAACCGTTTTCGTCAATTTCGTTACCGGCACCGGCAATAACGGCTTTTTCTTCTTCGCTTGCATCTAAGAACACGATTTCATCAGTAACCTTAGCTTCAACAGGCCAAGTTTTACGAGCCTTAATTCCTTCTAATTTTTTAGCGTCAGAGACAGTAATTTTAGCGCCCTTTTTAACCAAAACCTTACCTTTTTCGTCTTCTAAATTCGCACTGGCAATATGCCCAGCAGCCTCTTTAGGAGTTACGGCGTTGATAACTTTTCGGTAAGGGGTTTCGATAAAGCCGTATTCATTAATATGTGCAAAATTAGCAAGGTTTAGCACCAAGCCAATATTCGCACCTTCTGGTGTTTCAACGGTGCAGATTCGTCCATAGTGAGTAGCATGAGCATCGCGAACTTCAAAGCCTGCTCGTTCACGACTTAAACCACCTGGGCCCATTGAGCTTAAGCGTCGCTTGTGTGCAAGTTCGCTTAACGGATTGACTTGATCCATGAACTGACTAAGTTGGCTGCTTGCAAAAAATTCACGAACAGCAGCCACAACAGGACGGGCGTTAATAAGCTGACCCGGTGTTACAGTCTCAATCTCACTCATGCTCATTCGGTCTTTTGCATTTCGTTCCATTCTGAGTAAACCAATTCGGAACTGTCTCTGTACAAGTTCGCCAACCAACTTTACACGTCGGTTTGCCAAGCTATCAATATCATCAGCAGGTTCTTGTGTGTTATTTAGGCGAATAACTTCAGCAATGATTGCCAAAAGATCTTCAAGCCGCATTACACGATTTTCGGCTGTGTTTGGTACATCAAGATCAAGACGTTTGTTGATTTTGTAGCGACCAACACGACTAAAGTCGAATCGCTTATAGTTATAGAACATATTTTCAAGCAAGCTGCGCGCGTTGTCGACTGTTGCTAAATCACCAGGGCGAAGACGTCGGTAAACTTCAATCAAAGCCTCGTTGGTGCCTTTGGCGGGATCTTTTTCGAGTGTTGCTTCGATGTAGTTAAGCTTGCCTTGATCAACATGTTTCATAGCATCTTTAATTGCACTTTCGCTCATGCCAAGCGCTTTTAGCAGTGTTGTAACAGCAATTTTTCGGCGGCGGTCAATTTTTACATATAAAGCACCGTTTGCTGCGGTTTCAAACTCGAGCCATGCGCCACGATTTGGAATAACTTTTGCTCCGTAATTTGTGTGGCTACCGTGAACATCGCCAGTAAAGAATACGCCTGGGCTCCTTATAAGCTGGCTAACAACTACACGTTCTGCGCCATTTATCACAAATGTGCCTCTGTTAGTCATCCAAGGATAGTCACCAAGATAAATTTCTTGCTCTTTTACTTCGCCGGTTACTTTGTTTGTCAGCTCAACGATAGCTTTAAGCGGCGCATCATAACTAACGTTATTTTCGCGTGCTTCCGCTTCATCGATCTTTGGCTCTTCAAAATGATAGCTTTTGAAACTTAAGCTGAGCTTGGTGCCTGTATAGTCGTCTATCGGGCTAACCTCCGCAAGCAACTCGCCCAAACCTTCATCGACAAACCATTGAAAACTACGGTTTTGGTGATCAACTAAGTTTGGAAGCTTCAGATCGTTAGTATTCTTTGTGTAAAATACACGCTTTGCCGCGTGCTGGGCGTTCTTGGCTACTGTTTTTGCCATAAAATAAAACAGGCTCCTCGCTAATTTAAGCTAATTAGTAATTTGGTTAATTAATTGAGTTTTTGCGCGCGAAGCTCAACTAAGCGGGAGTGTTTGGTGCTTGCGATTAAGACACGCGAGCACAGCCCGTCTTACACTACTTCTTGTTTTATAGTTTATAGCCTCTGTTAATCAATGTAAATACTACTACTATGTATTATTTACAACTCTTTCGTCGTTTACGACTCGTCAGTACAACTAAACATTTGTAGAGAGTTGACCTCGCCCTACGACCGTTTGGTCGTGGGCGAGGCAAAAAATCCTGCTTATGATGATTGGCTTATGTACTTAGCTACCTTAGCAGGCAAACCCAAAACCCAACGTAGTAACGTATATGCTGTTACTAAGGCAGCAACAAGCCATACTTTTTCCCAAACACGCCTCATGGTTAGCCTTTCTTGTAGACAATCACAGCCAGCGTTTCTTAAAACAGAACCTACATTTTATAACATAGTTTTATTTATTGGCGATGACTTTGTCGACAAGGCCATAGGCTTTGGCTTCATCCGCACTCATCCAATAATCGCGGTCAGCGTCTTGCTCTACTTTGCTGAGTTTTTGACCAGTATTTTTTGCTAGGATTTCGTTAAGTTGTTTTTTAACTTTCAACGATTCTATCAAATCAATTTCCATATCACTTACCTTGCCGCGGGTTCCGCTACTTGGTTGATGAATCATAACTTTACTGTGTGGCAAAAGTATTCGCTTACCTTTTGTACCACTACTTAATAAAAAGGCGCCCATACTTGCTTGCAAGCCAACGCCAACGGTTTGCACATCACATTTTACGTATTTCATTGTGTCATAAATAGCCATACCGTCGTACACACTACCGCCAGGGCTATTAATATAGAAAATAATGTCTTTTTTAGGATCTTCTGCTTCTAAAAATAGCATCTGGGCAACCACTAAATTGGCCGTATGCGGATTTACGTCCTCCCCCAAAAAAATAATTCTGTCTTTTAGTAATCTGCTGTAAATATCGTAGGCACGCTCTATGCGACCATCGCTTTCAATAACTGTTGGAATGAGCATATTTTTCATAACCTCTATGCTACGCCTCAAATTAGCACTCGTCAAGCTTGAGTGCTAATTTTATGGTGTTTGCTCCGAAAGGTAATTAACCGCTTCTTGCAAAGAAACTCCTTCTTTTGCTGTTCTTCCTGCGCACATAACTTCGCAACCTTTAGTTCTGCTATATGTTATTGAGCCCACAAATTCCCTCCGAATGTAGTATTCAAAGGTTTCGTGCTCACCTTTATGCCCAAAATTAGCGAAAAAAACCGGATGTCCATTTTCGTAATGCTCGTTGCGTTCTTTGTTGTAGCTGTCTAAGTCTTTGTCAGTTAAATGGTCAATATTAACTTGGCCATACAAAAGTTCGTACAGCTCTGTACTTCCTTCAAGCGTTCGCTCCTCAGGAGTTTGCTCTCGCTCCATGAAGCAATTAAACAATTATTTATTACTTTTTACAATAGCTCGGGAATTTACTGTTCTTCAAAAAATTGCTTGAGATCAAAAATTGCCTTGGCTAAGGTGGTTGGGCCATCAAGATTCAGCTGGATCTCTTGCTCAGTATGAGCATCGAGCGCAAAGACATCAGCAAGACCAGCACTGTATTCAACTTTTCCTAATTTTTCGCCGCCTTTAAAATAAGCTGCACTAAATGTATCTGGTTCTTCAGGTATTTCATCGATGAGAAAATCATGATTATACGGGTCTTTATTGGCGTACATCGCAGCTTCTTTCTCCCATAAAGAATCACTGTTATAAGGAGGAAAATCGCCAGAATAAAGAACATGTGCATCTTCGAATAGTTTATCTGCCTCAACAAATGCATCTAATTGCATTTTTGCGTCTGTAAAGTTTCTTGGCCTACATAAGCTATCGAAAGTACCAATAAGTGATCCGTGCCCAGTTTTGTCAATCTTATAAGCATCGGCAATTCCGTCCTCAAAATCAATGTAGCCAATATGAGTCTGCTTGCTTATTAAATCGAATACAACGCCGCTGTCAGAATCGAAGTTTCTTCGCATCCATATTGATTCGCCCGAAAGAAGCGCATCGATTTTTGCACGAACATATTCTTCCTCGTCATCAGGTGAGTGTTCTTGCATAAAAGCTTCGTAGCTATTTGGGTTGATTTTTGGAAATCTTAATATTTCTGCACTCATTTTAGTGTTCCTCTATTTTTATTATTACCCTAGTTTGCAAAGCTTACAAGTTTAGCTATGGTTTTTTCTGTCAATAATCGGCTGGCAATGTCGCGCCGATTTTCAGACTTATCAAGTTCTGCCTGCATTTTTTGGTCTGTTGCATACTGGCCTTTCAGTATTTGTAAACGAATTTCTAGCTCTTCGGGCGTAACTTGTAATTTTTCGGCCTCAGCTATTTCACTTAAAATTAATCCTGCTTTCAGCCGTTCGGTTGCAGCAGGTTTTAACTCTTTTTCGCGGTATTCATCTTCAGTTTGTTCGGTATTTTTCAGATACTCTTGCATTGTTTCGCCGCGTTGCATTAGGTTTTGCCTAAACTCATTGTCGACAGCGTTCATCTGATCTTCTAACAAAGCATCAGGCAAATTAATTTTAGTTTTTTTAACCAATTCTTTAATTATTGAGTCTTCAAAAGCTCGTTTCGCTTGGTTTTCTCGCTCAGCGGTAATTTGCTTTTTAATATCGCCCTTTAGTGCTTCTAGGTTTTCAAAAGGCCCAGCCTTTTTTGCAAATTCATCATCAATTGGTTCTGTCGTTGTTTCTTCGAGCTTATTAAGCTTAACCTTAAATGTTACTTTTTTAGCTTGTAAGTTTTTTACGCCATAATCTTTAGGAAACGTAATTTTAAACTCTTTTAATTCATCTTTTTTAAGTCCAACTATTTCATCTTCAAAACCGGGTATAAACGTATTGCTACCCAAGCTAAGCGGGTAATCTTTACCGCTGGCACCGCCAATTACTGCACCTTCTGTATCAAAGCCATCAAAATCTATCCATGCTCGGTCGGTTAATTTTGCTGCTCTATCGACTTCATCATATTTTGCAGATTGAACTTGCAGTCTTCTGAGTACTTCGTCAATGTCTGCTGACGTTACCTTGACCGGCTCTTTTTTAACGATAATTTTTTTGTAATCTGGCAATACAATTTTACCCACGGTTTCTACTTCTGCATCGAATTCAAGTTCTGTATATGGCACAAATTTTTTAAGTTCAATTTTAGGTGGCGCAACAACACGCAAACGTTTCTCGTTAATTGCATCAGCATAGAAATGATTCACGGCATCATCAATTACCTCACTCTGCAGATAGTTTGTATCGAGGCTTTTTTCTGCAATTTCGGCCGGTACTTTTCCTTCACGGAATCCTGAAACTTTAACTTTTGGTGCTAGTTTAGCTAAAACATGTTTCTTGATTGCTTCAAGTTCGGAGGCACCAGCAATAATAGTAAGTTTTGACTTGGTGTCTGAAATTAAAGATAGGTTTACCTGCATACGAAAAATAATTTTAACAGATTATTAGTGTTTATGCCACTCTTTTAAAGTGGTAGTCATTGTCTATTTTCTTTTATTACATTGCTTATTTCGTGGCTGGCTATAGTTTGTTCTTGGCCGGTTTTCAAATTTTTGATTTTGTATTGGCCAGTTTTTAGCTCGTTTTCGCCCACAAATAAAACATACGGATAATCTGCTTTTGCCGCTGATTTTAGCTGCTTTTCGATTTTACGGCCAGAAGAATCGATAGCTAAATTAAGCCCCGATTCACGAAGTTCTTTAAACAGATCCTGAGCATACATGTATGTATCTTTACCAATTAGAACTGCGCAAACATTAATTTCTTGGGCTAACTTGGGTACTAAGTTATGAGTTTGTAAGAAATCATAGAGTGTAACATCACCCATGCCAAAGCCGACTGTCGGTACTGGCTCAACCCCAAATGCACCTATTAAGCTATCGTATCGACCACCGCCAAACAAACTACGATTGTTTTCTGGGGCCGTATCGAATACTTCAAACACAATATCAGTATAGTAATCAAAACCCCGAGCTAAAGTTATATCAAACTCCGCATTCAGTACCCCACTTTTTGCTAGCAACATTGTTAGTTCTTTTAGTTCTTGAAACGATTGATGTTTTTTTAACTCTTCAGGTAACTTGTCGAGATTGTTAGCATTTTCAATTAGTTGCCATAGCTTTTCTTGTAGCTCTGGCTTACCAGAAATCTCATCGAACTTATGGCTAAAATCCATTCTATCTAACTTATGGACTTTATCGAATAAGCGTATGGTGTCTGCCAGCCTACTTTCGTCAATCCCTAAATATTGGGTTATTGTATCATTCAAAAGCTTCCGGCTATTCAGCTTGATTTTATATGCATCGCGCGATGCACGATATCCTTGCATAATACTGTCGGCAATCATAATAATTTCGTGGTCGGCCTCGATACCTTCTACCCCAAATAAATCAACATTTAACTGCCAAAATTCCCGCAGCCGCCCCCGCTGTGGCCGCTCGTACCGCCACAAGTTTGGAATACTATACCAACGAGCAGGGTAGGCAAGCTCCTGCCTACGCGCAGCGACCATACGGCTGACACTTGGGGTCATTTCGGTTCTTATAGTAACACTGCGGCCACCCCTATCTTCAAAGGTATAGGTTTGCTCATTTACAATTTCATCGCTACCTTTTGTTTTAAAGAGTTCTGTCGGTTCTAAAATCGGTGCATCATATTCTTGATAACCATACGATTCAACAATGTTTCGCATAATACTAAAAATCTGTTTTTGGAGTTGCTTGTCTTCAGGGTAAAAATCGCGTGCGCCTTTATAGGGCTGTGTGTTTAAGCTCATTACAAAAAAGTATATATATTTTTTTTACTCTTGACCATCATGTGCTAAAAGGTGTTAGATTAAAACAAAGGAAATAAGGAGGTAAATAGTGGATGCAAAAAGTTTGCGAGACGGAGATTTTTTTGAAGTTGTAGGGGAAGTTTTTAAGATGATAACGCCAAGCTGGGAGGCATTTAAGCTAAATGTTTGGACATTTGTGTTCTTACTTTTCGTTCCGGCCATTTTATTTGCGATTGCTATCCCCTTTATCGTATTGCCGTTCGTTACTGGCAGTGATGCCGGTACGGCACTTGCAGCAATACTTGCGGTTGTGGTTATTTTAGTGCTGTTCGTAATCGCGGTAATGATTATACCGGCCTTTACAATTACTCAACTAGCAAGTGTTCGTGGGCAAAAAGTGAGTATAAGCGAAGCTTTTAACAAAAGTAAGCCTTATGTACTAAGAGCCGTAGGACTTTTATTGCTTTCTGCACTAATTATTATGGCCGGCTTAATTTTATTGATCATCCCTGGTCTTTTGGCAATGTTCTTTTTGAGCATGGCGTTTTATGTTTTGATTGATAAAAATACCGGTGTTACCGATGCTATTAAGGGTAGTTATGAACTTGTGAAAGAATATTGGAAACCTGTTGTCGGCCTTATTATAGTAAACGTGGCGATAAGTATCCCAAACTACATACCTGTTATTGGCTGGATTATTGCGTTGGCGTTGACCGTTGCTTACCTGTGTTTGGGCGCTTTAATATACGTAAAAATTGCAAGTAAAAAGACAGGTACAAAAGAAGCAGAAGTCGTTAAATAACGAGCTGATCAATCTGTAAAAAGAATCTCGTAAGAGATTCTTTTTAATTTAATCTAATTACAACTTGGGCGTTCTTACCACGGCGTAAAACAACATGCCCGTTAATTGCATCGCTAGCATCCAATGTATTTTTGCTTAGCGGAATCTGTGAACCATTAATATAAATCGCATTGCTTTCTAAAAAGTGCCGTGCTTCGCCCTTACTCGAAGCTAACCCTGCATCAACAAGCGCACCTGCAAGATCTACTCCGTTTGTTGCCTCAAATAGGCCTAATTCCCTACCTAGCTGCTCAAAGTCATCAGAAGTAAGTTCGGTGTATTCGCGCCCACCAAACAAAACTTCACTTATTCGC
The DNA here is from genome assembly GCA_964489075.1 of uncultured Candidatus Saccharibacteria bacterium. Classification (GTDB taxonomy): domain Bacteria; phylum Patescibacteriota; class Saccharimonadia; order Saccharimonadales; family CAIOMD01; genus JBBRSL01. Next base: position 5,100 of record CAZAXJ010000003.1, on the reverse strand, counting down.
TTAACACTCTCGGAACGGTCAGCCCCGTGCACAATTTTAGTCACTTGAAATGCAAGGGTTTTTTGGGCAGCACGATCAGATCTATCACTATTAAATTCGTCCATGACTGTGCTGATTTCTTTTTGATTTAGTAGTGTGTAGATTTTTAAATAATCTTCAACACCTTCATCATCGACATTCAGCCAAAATTGATAGAACTGATACACACTTGTTAAGGATTCGTCTAGCCAAATTGCACCTTCTTCTGTTTTACCAAATTTTGCCCCTGTAGTTTTATTTACTACCAAAGGGGCGCTCCAAATATGCGCTTCGTTGCCTGTAACTCGGCGAATAAGTTCAACGCCCGCGATACAATTACCCCATTGGTCACTACCGGCAACCTGCAAGCAAGCTCCGTGTTGGCGGTGCAGGTGTAAATAATCATAGCCCTGAATAAGTGAATAGCTAAATTCTGCGTAGCTAATGCCAGTGCCACCTTCGCCTAAACGCGATTGCACAAATTCACGCTGCAACATCTGGCTCATTGGCATGTTTTTACCAATATCGCGTAAAAAATCTAAGTAATTAATGTTTTTAAACCAATCGTAATTATCGACAAGTTCAAAGCTTTGACCAGCAAATATTCTTTGGTACTGGCCGACAATATTGGCTTTATTGCTTGCTATTTCATCAATCGATTTTAAATCTCGTTCTTCGGTTTTGCCATCTGGGTCGCCAATCATACCTGTTGCACCGCCAACCAATAATATTGCTTTGTGGCCTGCATCAATAAACGCGCGAACCATCATAGCTGTTGCTAAGTTGCCAATTGTCATACTTGGCGCACTGGGGTCCACGCCCCAATAGAAAGTTATAGGCTCCCCATCAAGCGCAGAAATGTCTTTGTAAGTTGTTTGATTTACGAAACCACGCCATGTCAGCTCATCTGATAATTTCATGCTAATAGCTTAGCACACGCAAAACTCACGCCTCTGCCAGCTCTTCTTCGATTTGTACCTTTGCTCTGTGGATACTCATAAACGGTATACCCAAATCCCTAAACAACTCAACTGATGATTTGTGGCCCCAGCTAATATGCATATTTGGCCCGTTATCATGAACAACTTCTCGAAGTTTCACCTCTGCCTCTGTATTCAGCTCGTCATATACGTGAGATAGCTCTAATAATACTCCCAGTACCTTTGCTTTTTCTTGTTTATGTGGCAGTTGTTCACTAGCAACAGTTACCGCGCTATTTTCTATTGTGTTTAATAGTTTATGTGCCTGATCAATTTTTCTGTTTCTTTCTTTTTTTGAAGCTAGGTAACGCGCACATTCAGGCGGGTTATCTGCAGCAAAAGCCTTAAACCCCGAATATTGAATTTCGCCTTCAACCCTCAAGCAGTAGCTATTCAGTTCAATAATTTCATTTTTAAGATCTTCAAGTCTTGCTCGCCATCTAAGTGGTTGTAATCTAGCCTCATCAATTCGCTTATCGATTTCCGCAATCCTACCAACCAAAGAAGTAATGTCACTTTTGAGCCCGTTTATTCTTGTTTCTAGCTGCGTGATTTCTTTAGTCAATTCTAAAAAAGCTACGTCAGGTGTTGTTTCGGGCCCATAGACGGCGTCATGAACTAAAGATGGTTGCTGCTCTTGAGTCATTGCTATATATAATAAGTCTGTTTTTTGTCTTTGTCGATTAGATTAGTTGCGCTATAATTTATTAGCCTTTTAACCGTTCATGCGCGAGTGGTGGAATTGGTAGACACGCTAGTCTTAGGAACTAGTGCCGCAAGGCGTGAAGGTTCAAGTCCTTTCTCGCGCACCAAATAAAAACTCCCCCTATGGGGATTTTTTATTTGGTTTGTGATCAGGTTAGGATTTACCTTCGCGTATAGCGATTATTTTTTTCTATAAAAAGCAAGGCTGCCGTCGCCGTACTTTTTTTCGTTAATGAGTTCTATGTCTTTTCGTTTACTTGCTCTTAAATCACGTGTCTTGCTTTGATTTGGTGGGCATGAAACAACAAATATACCCCCTGATTTAACGTTCGCTGCAATTTTAAAAACAAGATGTAAATCAAGATTTTTTGGCTCATAAGGGGGATCCGCAACAATTATGTCGAACAAATGCCAATGATAATTACTAACCCATCCAGAAATATTGCCGCGAACTGCTTTTATTTTTTCGCTCAAGTCAAGAAGTTCGATATTTTTAACTATGGTTTTAAAGGCTTCTGTGTCTTGTTCTACAGCAATCACACTGCTTGCACCCCTGCTTATTGCTTCAAAACTACAGGCACCACTCCCTGCAAAAGCGTCTAAAAGTTCTAGCCCAGTAATATCACCAAGTGCATTAAATAATGCACCACGCATTTTTTCGCTCATAGGATGGGTGCGGTTTGTCTTTGGGCTTTCGAATTGGCGCCCGCCAAGTTTGCCCGCAATTATTCTCATAACGCTTAGGTTATAAGGTTTGTTATAAAAGAGCTAGTAATAATTACAATCTCCTTGACTCTAAGCGGCTGTAAATATTTTAATAGACCCTTGTAGTCCTGAACAAAGTGGCTACAGCACATTGTAGAGCGAGAGGAAGCCTATGGAAAAGGAAAGACACGCAGTCGGGTACCGAGCCAGTATCGGCTTGCTCCCCGAACTCATCAAACTGTCTGACCAAGCAGCGACACCGCAAGAGCACGACCCACTGTCGTTCGATTCGGTAATTAACTGCCGAATTATGCCACTACTTTACTGGCATATTGATGGGTGGCCCATTCCAGACCCTAGGATTGTTGCCAGTGGTAACAGCTGGTTTACTATCGAGTGGGTGTCAGAGAACAAGACGTTTCTTACGACAATCACTGTCGCGATCGACAATCCGAGATCCATCAAATATTTGGAACTTGGGCGCGCTCAGCACAACGAAGTTTTCGTGTTTACCAAAGCAGATGTCGAAAACGGAGAACTAGCTGCCAAGAAGGCTCAACTCCAGCAAGCTGATCAAAAAGAGCAACTACTCGTAAGATAAGCTTGCTCGGAGGGGCGACATCGATGATCGCCCCTCCCGAAAAACCCTCGCTCTACAAATTCCAAAACTTATTACACTTCAGAGCTAGCAATACCAGCTTCATTTGCAGCCATGTACCAAGCAACAGTTATTGTGCTTGCCATTCTCGGTGCAAGTTCGTTACGCATAGTTCGAGCAAGCCTTGGTGTCCAACCGGTTTTGTAAAAATCTTCATACATATTTAGTAACGCAACTTCGCGAGCTGTTCGCTTAAAATATTCACTTAAGCCTATTTGCTGCACTTTTTTCAGATCGTATCGTGTTGGTGCACCAATAGTATGCGTGAGTGGCGCCATAATCATCGCTGCACCCCATTCAAACAATGCGTGAGTTGTAAATAAGCCTTTGGCACCCCACATCTGCCAGTTTTTAGAAATAATTTCTCGTTTTGTATCGCCAGTAATAAAAACTTTTGAAAATACACTGGTTCTAGTTTCTTTACTTTCACCGCGCAGCTTCTCTAACTCTTCTTCGAATGGAAAGTGGTGTGCGGGCGTAAGGCCATCGACAATTGCATGGGCCAACCAGCTCGCTTCAAAGGCACTTCTTACTTCGTTACGTTTTTTTAGTTCCTCAACAAGATTTTTAAAATGGTCCTCAATAATCTCAATCAAATGGCCGTCATCTGGATCAAATGGATCAAAAAAGTGCCATGGCTCGTCTTTACCCGTGCTTTTACTTTTAATACCATCTGGGCCATTTTTGCCTTCAAAATGTAGTAGTAATTTCGTGCTCGGGAAATAATGATCATTAGTTAATAGAGGTCGCAAGCTCTTACGAGCTGAGCGATTCAGCTTTTGGTGAGCTCCAAGCACATTGCCTGAAATATTAGTTAATGTTGATCCTGAATACATGTCTAGTTTTTGAGCTGCTAGTTTAAATAAGTCAGACTTTCAGCACGTTTAATACGAGTTGCTATTTGCTTATATTTTAGCAGATTTTCGCTTACCTCGCGAATATCTTTTGTGGCTGCACGGGCTTTAACAATCAATTTTGTATCGCTTAGGCTAACCAGCCTTAAATCAAGTGCCCCTGACTGGCGTAGTCCGTATATTGCACCCGGACCTCGCAGAGTTAGATCAAGCTCTGCCAGCTCAAAACCATCGGTAGTATTTGCAACTGCTCTCATTCGTTTTGATGGGGCGCTGCTATCACTCATAACAAAGTAAGCATAGCCTTTTGCTTGAGCTCGCCCTACTCTCCCACGCAGCTGATGGAGTTGCGCCAACCCAAATCTGTCCGCCCCCAAAACCACCATTGCCGTAGCATTCGGAACATCCACTCCAACTTCAATAACAGTAGTCGCAACCAATACATCTAGCTCGTGGTTGGCAAACTTACTCATAATTTCGTCTTTTTCTTCTGATTTCATGCGGCCATGCAATAATCCGACTTGCCAATTCTTAAGTTCTTTCTGTTTTATCTGCTTGTACGTTTCTTCGGCGCTAGCTACCTGCAAAACTTCGCTTTCAGTAATTAGCGGGCAAACAATGTAAGCCTGGTGGCCAGCTTCGAGTTCAAATTCAATTTCTTTATACATTTGCATTGTTGAGTTTGGTGAAACAAGTTTTGATTCAGCACCTGCGCGGATGCTTGGCGCTTGATCAAGAATACTTATATCGAGCTCGCCATAGATAGTAAGCGCTAGGCTCCGTGGTATAGGAGTTGCCGTTAAACAAAGAACGTGTGGCATAAGTTTAGATTTTGTATGCAACTTTTGTCGCTGCTCTACTCCGAATCTGTGTTGCTCGTCAATTATTACAAGTCCGAGATTAGCCCATAAAACGGATTCTTGTAACAAAGCGTGGGTTCCGATAACAATGCTGATTTCATTGTTTCTCAGCTTTTCTTTTAGCTCTTTTTTAGTATTAGGCTTAACACTACTTGTAAGTACAGCTATCTTATTTTTTAGAGGCGAATGCGCAAATAATTTAGCAAAAGTATTGGCATGCTGTTGCGCCAAAAGTTCCGTTGGTGCAATCAGTGCAACTTGGCTGCCCGAATGAGCAACCATAAGGCTTGCCATAGCTGCAACGACCGTCTTACCACTCC
>CAZAXJ010000002.1:4102-19633 GCA_964489075.1 uncultured Candidatus Saccharibacteria bacterium | reverse complement strand
AGGGTCAAGCTCGACCACATCGGTTAAAAAAGTAAAAAACCACGACAACTGTTCTTTTTTAAAGTAGTCGCCAAAACTCCAATTACCGAGCATTTCGAAAAAAGTTGTATGCCGATTATCGCCTACTTCTTCTATATCTTCGGCACGTAAACAGGTTTGACTATCTGCTACTCGAGTTCCGTCTGGATGTGGTTCTCCGAGCAAGTACGGCAGAAGTGGCTGCATACCGCTACCCGTGAAAAGGGTTGTTGGGTCGTTTTGGGGTACAAGATTTGCTCTTGGTACAACCACATGGCCATTTTTGCGCACATATTCAAAATATGCTTGTCTGATTTCTTGGGCTGTCATTAGGCTCAATTGTAACAGATGTAATACCGAGCTTGGTATAATTACAAGCGATGTATCAAATAGACCAGAAAGAGTTTGAGGCTTTGGTAACTGATTCTATTGAAGGTCTGCCGAAAGAGCGAAAAGACAATATTAAAAACGTGGCATTTATGGTTGAAAATGAGCCAACCGAAGAACAGAGAGCAAAGTTAAACTTACGGCCATGTCAATCACTTTTTGGGCTTTACGAAGGAGTTCCGTTAACTGAACGGCGAGGAGGCTACGCTATGACCTTGCCAGATCGGATTACTGTTTATAAAAATACGCACGAGTTGTTTGCTAATAGCTATGATGAACTTGCAAAACAAGTTAAAAAGACCGTTTGGCATGAACTTGCGCACTATTACGGCTTAGATCACGACAGAATTGAAGAACTAGAAAATGGCAGAAATAGCTAGATTATGATATAATATAAATATTTAATCGTTAAGGTTCTGATATGAGTGAAATATATGTTGGCGTGGGAACAACAAATGAGCTAAAGCTAGAAGCCGCAAAAAAAGCATTTGAACATGTATTCAAAAAAGATGTTATTGTTCATGGGTTCGAAACCGCAAGCGGAGTTTCGGCACAGCCGCTTTCGACAGAAGAGAGCTTTATAGGCGCAAGAAACAGGGCTGACATGGTTGCCCAAAAAGCTATGTCATGCAAGCCAGAAATTGAGTACGCCGTTGGGCTAGAGGGCGGAATTGACTGTATTAATGATCGTGATATGTATGTTTTAGAAGGTTGTGCGTGGGTTGTCCAACTTGAGAGTATGGATTTTAGTTTTGGTAGAAGCGCTGGCTTGCCTGTTCCGGCGTCACTATCACATCTTTTGGCCGTGCAAAAACAAGAGCTAGGGCCAATTATTGCTGCAACTCAACGTAAAGATATGCCCAGAGCTACAGGAGCAAATGGTTATTTAACCAATAATGACTACACTCGTGAACAGGAATTTTTTGATGCAACAAGGCTTGCATTAGCAAGATTTGCAAATGCAGCATTGTATAACGCATTGTACAAAAAACCAAAAAAGCTGAAAGGCTAAAAATCAGTTGAATTTACACCTGTAAATTGCTAAGCTACTAGCAATACGCATGGGTAAAAGTTTAGACAAAAATATGGGTAGTGTTGAACTACTTAGCCAAAGGGTGGTGAGGTAGTGAGGCTATTGTTTGCTAGCGAAGAAGGTGTACCTGTTGCGGCCGAACCGCTTTTTAGCATAGGCGGCTTTACTGTAACGAATGCAATGCTAATGGGTGCTTTGGTTGGTTTGCTTGTTGTTGCTGTTTTTATAATTGCAGCTTATAAAGGTACCCTTAAGCCAAAATCAAAATTTGCCTATTTTATAGAATCGGTAACAGAATTTATTACAGTAACGTTAGCAGCCAACTTTAACGGTGATAACAAAAAAGCTCGCAAGTTCGTGCCATTATTTTTAGCATTTTTCGTGTTTATCCTTTTGAATAACCTCTTTGGTCTATTACCTGGCATGGGAGGTACTTTGTACGCACAGACTGACAGTGGTGTAAAAGCTGCTCTTTTAAGGCCGTTTACGACAGATTTGAACGGTACATTAGCTCTTGCCGCAATTGCCATTGGAACAGTACAGTATTATGCAATTCGCGAACGCGGCTTATTTGGCCACGCAAAACATTATTTTAGCGTAACTACTCCTTGGTGGAACCCTATGAACATCTTTTTAGGACCGATAGAAATTATCAGCGAAATTACTAGGCTAATAACTCTTGCTTTGCGTCTTTTCGGTGTTATTTATGCTGGTGAAGTGTTACTTCATGTAATTACCCAGCTTACTGGTAATTTTGCGTGGATTGGCGCGGTACCTATTGTATTAATGGAAATATTCTTTGCTAGCTTGCAGGCATATTTGTTTATTATGCTTTCTTCTGTCTATTTACAGATGGGTACAACCCACGATGAGCAAACTTCTTCGCATTCCCCCACTGTTAATACAAAACAAGCGGTAGGCGAAGCTGGATAAACGATACTTAATAAATAATTGGAGAAATATATGGAAGTCAGCCCGGAACTTATAAAAGGATTAACAATCGGCCTTGGTGCAATCGGCCCCGCTATCGGCCTTGGTTTGGTAGGCGCAGCAGCTGTTAGTGCCGTTGGTCGTAACCCAGAGGTGCAAAGTAAGGTGTTGACAATGGCACTTATTATGGCCGGTTTGGTTGATGCCGTACTGGTGTTCGTACTATTAATTGTTTTTACAACGTAGTTTTTGGAGTATTTAGTGATTCAAAATTTTGCCGCAGAACAAAGCGCATCTGGAATAAGCAGTTTGGGTTTGAACCTGAAGGCTTTTATATTCCAACTAATTACTTTTGTGATAATCATGTGGCTATTAAACAAGTTTGCGCTTTCTAAGATCTTTGCAACGATTGATAAAAGACGCAATGAACTTAATGAAAGTTTAAAGGCTGCGGAAAAAACAAAAGAAGTGTTAGCTGAAACCGAGGCAAAAGTTGATGGAATTTTGGATGATGCCAGAAATCAGGCTGATCAAATTGTTGCTGCGTCAAAAAAAGAAGCTGCTGTTGTTGTGAAAGATTCTGAAGTAAAAGCTGAACAAAAGGCAGAGCGTATGTTGGCAGAATCGCGCAAACAACTTGAGCAAGACGTAATAAAAGCGCGGTCAGAACTAAAGAAAGAAACTGCTAGCTTGGTAGCTAAAGCAGCTTCTGTAGTGATTAACGAAAAACTTGATGGCGTTACCGATCAGAAATTGATTGTGAAAAGCTTAGAAGAGGTAGCCAAATAATGGCAACAAGAACGAAGATTGCCAAAAATATTAGCGCGGATCTTCTAAAAGACCGTTCTAAAGCCATAAAACGGGCGGCGGCCTGGCTGGTTACTAATAAAAAAACTCATCAAACAAAGTATTTGACAAACGATATTGCCGTGCAACTGCAGAAAAGAGGTTACGTGTTTGCAAGGGTAACAACGGCGAATAAATTATCTGAACAGACACAAGAAAAGTTAAAGAGCTATATTGCAAAAACGACCAATGCAAAAGAAGTAGAGATTGAGATTATTTTTGATAAAACACTTGTAGGCGGTATAAGGATTGAGACACCAATAGGTGCTTTTGATGATTCGGTGCAAAGTAGACTAAATAGTTTTGTAAAAGAGGTTGAGAACGAATGAGTAATTTTGACGTAAAAAGTTTAAGCAAAGAGCTTGAGGCTGCAGTTGCCAGCATACAAGATAGCACAAAGCTTGTGGAATCGGGAGTTGTTACGAGGCTTAGTGATGGGATAGTTTGGATTTATGGTTTACAAAATTGCGGATTTGGTGAAGTGCTGACCATTGAAACAAGCGGCAAGCCTGCTCAAGCCTTTGTGCTGAATCTTTTTGAAGATGAAATTGGTGCAGTACTACTGAACGCGGAAACAGACGTAAAGGCAGGATCAAAAGTTTCGTTAAGTGGCAAAAAGCTCGAAGTTCCTGTCGGGCCAGAATTAATAGGCCGAGTTGTTGATCCACTTGGGCGACCCCTAGACGGACTTGGTGCTATCAAAACAAAACAGACGGGTTTAATTGAGCGTCCTGCACCTAGTGTTATGGATAGAAAAAGTGTTCACGAACCACTTGCTACCGGTATTACGGCAATAGACACAATGATTCCGATTGGCCGAGGCCAACGAGAGCTTATTATTGGTGACAGACAGACCGGTAAAACTGCGATTACTCTTGATACGATGATTAATCAAGCCCGACAAAAAACTGGCGTTATAAATGTTTACGTCGCTATAGGCCAAAAGCTTTCTAAGGTTGCCGCACTTGTTGAGCGATTAAAATCTGAAGGTGTTATGGAGCAAACTGTTGTTGTTGCCACAAGTTCGTCAGATCCGGCCTCAATGCTTTACTTGGCACCTTACGCTGGCACGGCAATTGCTGAATATTTTAGAGACAATAAGGGCCACGCACTTATTATTTATGATGATTTAAGCAAGCACGCAGTGGCCTATAGGCAAATGTCGTTACTTTTGCGCCGACCACCGGGGCGTGAGGCTTATCCAGGCGATGTTTTTTATTTGCACTCTCGCCTGCTTGAGCGTGCAGCCAAATTGAGTGATGAACTTGGTGCTGGCAGCCTTACAGCTTTGCCAATTATCGAGACTCAGGCCGGCGATATTAGCGCATATATTCCTACTAACGTTATCAGTATTACTGATGGGCAAATATTTATGGAAACAGATCTGTTCCACCAAGGTGTTCGGCCTGCCATATCTGTTGGCTTGAGTGTTAGCCGTGTTGGTGGCGCCGCACAAACCAAGGCTACTAAAAGTGTCGCTGGCACACTGCGCCTAGAGTTAGCACAATTTAGAGAACTCGCTGCATTTGCTCAGTTTGCTAGCGATCTTGATGATGACACTAAACAGAAAATAGCTCGTGGACGTTTACTTACAGAAGTTCTTAAACAAAAACAATATCAGCCAAAAAGTGTCAGCGAGCAAGTAATTGCCCTTTTGGCTACAACTAGCGGTTCGTTTGACGAACTCGAAAGTAAAAAGATAGAGAAAGCAGTTGCCAGATTAATTGCAGATGTAAATAAGGTAGAGCCTGAACTGGTTAAAAGCCTAAATAAAGGCGACAAGCCGGATGAAAAAGACTCAGAAAAACTTATTAAGCACGCAGAAGCTGTAGCAAAAAGTTTAAAGAACGACGGGTCTGAAGCATAAAATGGCTGAGCAACAAATAATAAAACGTCGAATTAAGTCTGTTTCAAACACGAAACAGATAACTAAAGCTATGCAGCTTGTTGCTGCCAGCAAGCTGCGACGCGCACAAGAGGCATCACTACAGTCGCGTGCTTATTCTGACGCTGCACGTAATTTGTTGGCGTCACTAACAAAAACTCCAGAAACTTCATATAATCCGTTGTTTATTAGCAGACCAGTAAAACGTGATCTGACTATTTTAATAACAAGTGATAGAGGCTTGGCGGGTGGGTATAATTCGAATATTTTAAGAGCATTCACGGCACATTCTAAAGATAGCCAAAATGAACATATTGCTATTTGTGTTGGTAAATATGCTGCTCAACACATATCTAAATTAAGTGACGTAGATGAGGTTGCTGCATATTCAATGGAAATTAGTGATGCTGATGTTGAACTCGCCCAGCCAATTCTTAAAGAAGCAATTGATTTGTTTACGACTGCACAAGTAGATTCAGCACATATCATTTTTACAAAATTTGTGTCAACAGTGCGTCAAGAGGTACAAGTGCAACAACTTTTGCCAATAGTAAATATCGAGAAAGTTAGCGCTACAGTACGAACACTTGAACCGAACGCTGAAGAATTACTTGATTTTGCTGCGAACAGACTGTTAGAAGCACAACTTGTACAAGCGTTGCTGGATTCGCGTGCAAGCGAGCAAGCATCGAGAATGTTGGCTATGAAGAACGCTACGGATAATGCGAGCGATTTGATTGAGGATTTAACATTGGAATTTAATAACGCCCGACAGGCTGAAATTACGCAAGAACTTGCAGAAATCAGCGCTGGAGCAGAAGCAATAACGGAGTAAAAAATGTCAGAATACACAAAAAACTCATTACGAACAGAAGTAGAAGAAACTGCTCAATTATGGCGAGAAAAACCACATCACTTGCTGGCCCCTGCTGCAGCTAAAGCGTTGGAAGAAACTTTTGAAAAAGCTTATAGTCTTGGCAGAAAAAACGTACTTGCCGAAATAGCTTTGGCAAATAGCGGAATAAATATTAATGATATTGGCGAACTAAACGATGGCTACGAAGGTCAGCTTGCGTTTAAGTCGATAGAGACTGGTAAAGATGCAGATGTGATTCAGTTGCCTACTCGCTTTTCAGATTTTGATAACCAAGACATGGTTGAGCTGGATGGAGGGGCCTAATGACAGCAGTTACTTCACAAAAAGGTAGGGTAAATCAAATAGTCGGTGTGGTCGTTGATGCTGAATTTGCTTCTGGCGAGCTGCCTGCAATATACGATGCTCTGATAATTGATTTAGCTGACAAAAAACTTTATTTGGAAGTTGCCCAACACCTGAGCGAAACGACTGTTCGTGCTATCGCGCTCAGTAGTACCGATGGGCTAAAACGCGGTGATGAGGTACTCGCTACCGGTGCACCTATATCTATTGCTGTTGGCGATGATACTATGGGGCGAATGTTTAATGTCGTTGGCGAGCCAATTGATAAAAAGCCGGCTGTTAAGGGTAAAAATTCAGCTCCAATCCACCGTGAACCACCTGTTTTGACCGAACAAAGCGGTAAGGTCGAAATACTAGAAACTGGAATTAAAGTCATTGATCTTATTTGTCCTATTACTAAAGGTGGTAAGGTTGGTTTGTTTGGTGGTGCTGGTGTCGGTAAAACAGTTTTAATTACAGAACTCATTAACAATATTGCTAAATATCATAGTGGCAATTCGGTGTTCGCGGGTGTGGGAGAGCGAACACGCGAAGGAAACGACTTGTACCACGAAATGGCGGAAAGTGGTGTGTTAGATAAAACTGCCTTAGTGTTCGGACAAATGAACGAACCACCCGGTGCACGTTTGCGAGTTGCTTTAACTGGGCTTACGCTCGCAGAGGGTTTTAGGGATCAAGGAAAAGATGTTTTGCTATTTGTTGATAATATATTTAGGTTTACACAAGCTGGAGCCGAAGTCTCTGCTTTGCTTGGCCGTTTGCCCAGCGCCGTAGGCTATCAGCCAAATCTACAGCAAGAAATGGGTGCGTTACAAGAGCGTATTACAAGTACAAAAACGGGTTCGATTACTTCTGTTCAAGCAGTGTATGTGCCAGCAGACGATCTTACAGACCCTGCGCCGGCTACTACGTTTTCGCATCTTGATTCTACAATTGTACTGAGCCGCGCTTTGACTGAACTTGGCCTATACCCTGCTGTTGACCCGCTTGATAGTAGCAGTACAATTCTTGACCCAGAAATTGTTGGCGACGAACATTATGAAGTAGCACGAGATGTCCAACGTATATTGCAGCGCTACAAAGACCTACAAGATATAATCGCAATTTTAGGGATGGAAGAGTTAAGTGATGAAGACAAGCAAACTGTTGCGCGTGCTCGCCGAATTCAAAGATTTTTGACTCAACCATTCCATGTAGCAGAAGTGTTCTTAAATAAGCCTGGTGCATATGTAAAACTTGAAGATACAATTAAAGGTTGTAAAGAAATTCTTGACGGAGAGCATGATGATAAACCTGAAAGTGCATTTTACCTAAAAGGCTCCATTAAGGACGTCTCTTAAAAATGCAGTTCGAACTTTTGACTATTTCGGGAACAAAATTTAGCGGCGAAGTCAGCGAGGTCGTGCTTGATACAGAAGCCGGAACGATTGCTGTTTTTGCTGATCACGAACCGCTTACTACAATTGTAAAACCTGGTTCGGTTATCATAAAAACACATACTGGAAAATCAGAAGTGTTTACTACTTATGGGGGGATTTTAGAAGTTGAAGCAAATATTTGTAGATTACTTTCAGACGAATCGGAACATATTGATGAGTTAGTGGAAAGCGAAATTCACGATGCGCTAGAAAAAGCACATCAATTAAAAGAGTCGGCAAAAGACAAACACGAACTTGCCCATGCCCACTCACTTATTGACAGGCATTCAGTCCGCTTAAATGTCGCACGGATCAAGCGCAGAAGCAAAAAACATTAAATATAATTGTTTTTTAATCGTAATTTTTGTTGCGTGTACTTTGAATATAGGGCACCAAGCTTGCCTTTAAAAACGCTTACGCTATACTAGTCGTAGAAATAATAATCCGGAGAAGAAATGGACGATATTAAACCAAGTCAAAGTATGGACGGAATGAGGGGGCCAGATCCAAATCGGCCTGATGATAGCCAAGAGACCCAGAATAACGAAAGTTATAACGACAGCTCTCATGGCCCGAATTTGTCCGCTTACGACGTTAATCGTACTAGCACTTCTCGAACAAAAACTACTACTTCTACTACACACGATGTAAATGTAAATATGCCTCAGCAACAAGTAGCTGGTGGAGCGCCAAAAAACAGAGGCTTAAAAGTACTGCTTACCCTATTTATTATTTTATTCCTTGCAGCAGCGGGCGCTGCAGCTTATTTTTATACTGAAAGTCAGAATAATTCATCTTCTGATTCAAGTGCTGAACTTCAAAAGCTTGAGCAAGAAAACGAATCACTTAGGTATGACAACAAAACACTAGTTGTTTATAAACAGCAGAGTTCAGATCTTCAGAATAAGGTACAAAATCTAAAAACAACAGCACAGCAACTAAAAACAAAATGCGGCAGTTCTTGTAAGGTAATTGTTATACCTGACTAAACTAGATAGTTTTTTGAAAAATAAGTTTTAAAAAAAGTAAAAATTTGCTATATTAAAGTTTAAGTGTTATAGCTATGAAAACGGAAAAAACTTCTCCGGCGGACTTTATTGTGCCGCTTAGTATAAATGGGCTACAAGGCCGGGTACTTAGCGTTCCTTCTTCGAAAAGAACAAGAAAACGCGAAATGTTACTAATATATGGCCATCATGCCTCGTTAGAACGTATTTTTAGCATGGCAGAGAGTCTAAGCGAGTTTGGGAATGTAACCGTGCCGGATTTGCCAGGATTCGGCGGTATGGACAGCTTTTATCGCATTAATCAAGTACCTAACGTTGAAAACATGGCTGACTACTTAGCCACGTTCATTAAACTTAGATATAAAAAGAAAAGAATAACTATTTTGGGCATGAGCTGGGGTTTTGTCGTTGCTACCAAAATGCTTCAAAAGTACCCTAGCCTTGCAAAGCAAGTGGATTTGTTTGTGAGTATGGTCGGGTTTACTAAATACGAAGAATTCAAACTTTCGCAAAATGGCTTTAGGTTTTGGCGTTTTGTATCAAGCTTATTTTCGAGTTTTTTAGGTTCATTGTTCTTTAGATATATATTATTGATGAGTCCTGTTATAAAAACCACGTATCGTTTGCAAGCGACCACTCATCCAAAAATGAAAAACGCATCAAAAGAAGAACTAGAAAAGAGAATAAATTTTGAAGTTGTCCTTTGGCACGCGAACGATGTACGTACGCATTGGTTTACAGGTGGTGAAATGCTAAAACTTGACTTAACCCATGAAAAAGCAAATCTTGGAGTGGTTCATATAGAGGTTGACACGGATCAGTATTTTGATAATCGTAAAGTCGTACCTCATTTAAAACAGATTTTCAGCGATGTCACTACCGCTAAAGCTTATTTGCCAAACCATGCACCAACCATAATTGATGATGCTAAAACTGCCGGAGCAATATTTCCGTCAAAAGTTCGAAAACTTCTGGCAAAGAAACCGCCGAAAGTATAACTGAGGTATACTAGGTATATGAAAATCGGCCTAATTTGCCCCTACAATATGTTTCAATTTGCTGGAGGTGTTCAGGAAGTTGTAATGCAACTCCACAAAGAGTTGAAGCACAATGGGCACGATGTTCGTATTATTACTCCAAGACCACGTTTTTACGAAGATGATCCGCCTAAAGATATGATTCTTGTTGGAAGGAGCGTCAAGGCCAATACTCCTTTTCAAACAATGGTTGATTTTGGATTTCAGGCTGACGGCGATGAAATTGAAGCAATATTGGACAGAGAAAAATTTGATATTTTGCACTTCCATGAGCCTTGGGTTCCCCTTTTATCTAGGCAAATACTAGGTAAATCAAAGGCAATTAATATCGCAACGTTTCATGCAAAATTGCCCGAAACGGCAACAAGTAAAGCCATTGCTAATGCAGTTACACCTTATACAAAGTCAGTTTTAAAACAACTGCATGTTTTAACTGCAGTTTCGGATTCGGCTGCGGAATTTGTTAAAACATTAACAAAAAGCCCGATTACAATTGTTCCAAACGGGGTCGATCTAGACCACTTCAAGCCCAAAAAGAAGAAAGCAAACAACGAAGTCAAAACAATATTGTATCTGGGGAGGCTTGAAAAACGAAAAGGTGTCGAATACTTACTAGATGCATATTCTCTTGTACGCGAAAAACACCCCAATGTGAGGTTATTAATTGCCGGCAGCGGAGTGAAGCTTAAGAATCTCGAAAAACAAGTGGACCAGTATGAAATCCCAGACGTAGAATTTCTAGGATTTGTCGATGAAGCTCAAAAACTAGAATTATTGCGAAATGCGGACATTTATTCATCGCCTGCACTTTACGGGGAAAGTTTTGGGATCGTTCTTTTAGAGGCTATGGCTACTGGTACTCCAGTTGTTGCAGGCGATAATGGAGGCTATGCTAGTGTTCTGCAAGATCGTGGTGCTTTAAGTTTAGTAAACCCTAAGGACAACGCAGAATTTGCTAGGAGGCTTGAACTTTTCTTGTTCGATAAAGAGTTAAGACAATTATGGCGGTCGTGGGCACACAGCGAAGTAAAAAAATACAGTTTTCATCGAATAACAAGCGGTTACGAAGCGATATACAAAGAAGCCATGGCCGTGCGAAGCTATGCTTAGAATCGGTTTTGTTCTTGATGATACACTTGACACACCAGACGGTGTTCAGCAATATGTACTAACTCTTGGAGATTGGCTATCAAAACAAGGCCATGAGGTTCATTATTTAGTTGGAGAGTCAAAAAGAAGTGATATAAAAAACATTCATTCGCTTGCTAAGAATATACGAGTTAAGTTCAATAAAAACAGGTTGAGCATTCCCTTGCCTACCAGCAAAAGCAAAATTGCTGAAACTTTGAGCAAGCTAAATTTAGACGTTGTTCATGTACAGATGCCATATAGCCCTTTATTTGCAGGGCGAGTAATACAGGCTGCTCCGAAAAACACAAAAATTATAGGTACGTTTCATATTGTTCCTGCAAGTTGGCTGCAAACTGCAGGTGCCAAAAGCTTACAAGCTTTTACGAAAAATACCTTAACAAAATTTGATTCGATTCTAAGTGTGTCGACAGCTGCCCAAGACTTTGCTAAGTCAGTCTTTGGAGTTGATAGCACCGTTGTACCAAACGTTGTGAACCTTAAGGAATTTACTCATGAACCAATAAACCGTGAGAAACTAACAATAGTATTCTTGGGAAGGCTTGTCGAACGCAAGGGCTGCATGTATTTATTAAAAGCAGTTAAGCGATTAAAAGAACATAAAAACACTAATTTTGAAGTAATTATTGCAGGTAAGGGCCCGCTAACTCAAAAACTTAAAAACTTTGCGCATAAGAATGATCTTAAGAATGTTAAGTTTGTTGGATTTATCGAAGAAAAACAAAAACCCACTTTGTTAGCGGGGGCCGATATTGCTGTGTTCCCTAGTACGGGCGGAGAAAGTTTTGGGATAGTATTAATAGAAGCAATGGCAGCAGGGTCCAGAGTTATTTTAGGTGGCGATAATGTAGGCTACAGTTCAGTTTTAAATGAGCACCCTGATTTGTTAATACATCCGCAGGATACAAAGGCTTTTGCGAACCGAATAGCTCATTTCTTAGAGTTTGAAAAAGCTCGAAGCGATGCACAGATATGGGCAAAAAACGCTGTTAAGCAGTATGATGTAAACTTAGTAGGTAAAAAAATTGTAAAAATATACGAAGGAAAATATGAGTAAATTTTTTATTTATGGTGGTATTACACTAGGTGGTTTGGTAGGAGCTTATTTGCCTGTTTGGTTATTCGGTGTCGATGGCTTTAGCTTACTGAGTATTGTCGGTGGTTTAATAGGTAGCTTTGTCGGGCTGTATTTTGGCTACCAAGCATACAAAAACATCGGCGAGTAAGTTTTTAATGGCCAAAGGTTTTTCTTTTAAAATTGAAGCCGAGCTTGATAATGGTTTGGGCCGAGCAGGTGTAATTAAAACGCCTCATGGCGATATAAAAACACCTGCCTTCATAATGGTAGGAACAAAGGCAACGGTAAAATCACTTACTCCAGAACAAATTCTATCAACAGGCGCTCAAGCGGTTCTTGCAAATGCGTACCACCTTTATTTACGTCCTAGCCATCAAACAATTGCAAAAGCTGGTGGCCTTAGTAAGTTTATGAATTGGCCATACCCTACTTTCACTGATAGTGGTGGTTTTCAAGTTCTTAGCTTGGGAGTTGGATACAAAAAAGTGCTTGCTATGGATACAGATGGCGTTGATGTAGAGATGGCTGTTGCAAAAAACGGAGAACGGCTTGCGAAAATAGATGAAGATGGGGTTACGTTTAAATCTCATATTGATGGATCATCGCATAAATTTACTCCAGAGACATCGATTCAGATACAGCACGATATTGGCGCGGACATTATATTTGCTTTTGATGAGTGCACTTCCATTATGCAGCCATACAGTTATCAAGTCGAATCATTAGAGCGTACTCATAATTGGGCATTGCGCTGTATTAATGAACACAAAAAACTAACTAAGCTTGATCCAAAAAAACCATACCAAGCGCTTTTTGGTGTGATTCAAGGTGCCCAGTACGAAAATTTACGTAAAAAAGCATCGGAATTTATGGGTGGTTTAGCATTTGATGGTTATGGGATAGGCGGTGCACTAGAAAAAGAAAATTTAGGTAAAATTGTTCGTTGGGTAAACGAGATATTGCCAAAAAACAAGCCAAAACACCTGTTAGGATTGAGTGAACCCGATGATATTTTTGTTGGTATTGAAAACGGCACTGATACTTTTGATTGTGTTTCGCCTGCACGCGTTGCAAGAAATGCTTCAATCTATACGAAAGATGGCCGTTTTACTATACGAAAAAAGCAATTTATAGAGGATTTTACTAAGCTTGTTGATGACTGCGAATGCTACACGTGCAATAACTATACAAAAGCATATATTTGCCATCTGTTCAGATCAGGAGAGCGTTTGGCGGCTACTTTGGCAACTATTCATAACGAATATTTTATAGTGCAGCTTGTTAACCAGATTCGTGAAAGTATTTTAGCTGGTAATTTCTATGAGTTCAAAAATGATTGGCTTGGTAGGTATTACAAAACTTAAACTTTAATGTGAAACGGCGAAAAGTCAGTTTTAGTGTCAAGAGCATCCTTATGCTCTTCTTTTTTAAGAAATCCTACTACCCAATAAGTAAGTGGTAGCATTACTACTTCAACAGAAGTTTTAAATCCCCATCCAATAGCAATGAATTTAATCATATCAAAACCTGTCAAGATACCGCTAAAAGCAATTAGACCAAAAACAAGTGTATCAAAAAATTGACCAACGACCGTAGAGCCAATAAGACGTATCCACATTTTATCTTTTCCGAACTTAACTTTTAATTTTGCCAAAACGAATGCATTTAAAAATTGACCAACTAAGAAAGCCGTCAAACTTGCAATTACAATTCGCGGGACAAAGCCAAGAATCGCATCCCAAGAGCTTTGATTAGCCCAGTCTGATGCAGCCGGGGCAGCACCTACGAGCAAAAATACGGCAGCAGCTATAGCCATAATTACAAAAGCAACCCAAACTGCCCTTCTGGCATATTTATAACCATAAACTTCGGTAAGAATATCTCCAAAAATATAGGTTAATGGGAATAATAAGGCTCCGCCATCTGTAATTATTGGCCCAAATTCAATTAGTTTTATAGCAGCTATGTTTGATATAAGTAAAAAGCCGACAAAGCTCGCCAAAATAATATCATAATATCTGGCAGCTTTTGTGTTTTGTTTATTAATCTCTTCCATGTACACCTCAGAATTATTTATTATAATAACTCTCTGATGTCACCTCGAAAGTCGCTAGAAACTATTCTAGCACTTTCAACCCTGTCGAGACCATATTTGATGTGCATCAGTGTCGCGAAGTTCAATATGATCTTTTTTAAGTTGATCACGGAACTTGTCGGATTGTTGCCAATTTTTTTGTTCTCTGGCAGATTGTCGTTCTTCAATCAATTTCTTTTGCTTATTAGTTATGTCAGGTTCTTGATTTAACTTTAGCCCCAGCAAAGAGTCTATCGTTTTAAGAAAACTTTCAAACTCTGAAGCTTTTGTGACACTTATTCCGTTTGCAATAACAGAGTTAGCAACTTCACTTAAAACTGCAAGAGCTTGTGGTGTATTCAGATCGTTCCGAAGTTCATTTAATATTTTATCTGAAGCATCAGCAAAATCGACTTCAACCGGTCCAATGAAGGGCTGGTAGCGCATTTGTGCCATGGCTCTATAGTTATTAAGTCTGTTTTGCGCTGCCTGCATGGTGTCCCAGGTAAATTGAGCTTCGCTTCTGTAATGGCTTTCTAGCACAAGAACCCGAAACGCTTCTAAGCCAAATCCTTTTTTTTCAATATCTTCAAGCGTAATTAAATTACCAAGGCTCTTACTCATTTTTTGCCCATCGACTTTTACAAAATTGCTATGGACCCATACGTTTACACAGTCTTTACCGGTGTATGCTTCATTTTGCGCCAACTCGTTTGTATGATGCACAGGAATATGATCAATACCGCCGCCGTGAATATCAACTTCGCCTAAGATATCTAGTGACATTACCGAACATTCTAAATGCCAACCGGGGAACCCTTTGCCCCATGGGCTATCCCATTCCATATCTCTGGTAGTATTTTTAGGGCTGAGTTTCCAAAGTGCGAAATCAGTTGCGTTCTTTTTTTGCGGATTGAGCTCGACCCTAGCACCAGCTTTTAGTGTTTCAATGTTTAATTTTGCAAGTTTACCGTAATCATCTAACTTTGACGTATCAAAATAAACTCCGTCGTCAATTAAATAAGTGTATCCCTTTTCATCTAGTTTTTTTACAAAATCAATTTGTTTTGCAATATATTCAGTTGCTTTCGGTAAAGCCGAAACTTGACTAAAATTCAAACGTGCAAGGCCTTTTATGAAATAATCGCCGTAATATTTTGCAACGTCCCGAGCAGTTTTACCTTCTCTTTTTGCCCCTTTTTCAAGTTTATCTTCGCCATCATCTGCATCACTTACTAAATGACCTACGTCAGTTATGTTCATAACCCAATTTACATTGTAGTCACTTGAGCGCAATGTTCTGGTAAGCACATCCCATCTTATAAACGCATACCAGTTTCCGATATGAGGATAGTCGTAAACAGTTGGCCCGCACGTATATAGACTAACCACACCCTCATTAATAGGCTTCAGATCTTCTTGTATTCTTGTTTTAGTGTTGTAAAGGCGG
>CAZAXJ010000002.1:0-4092 GCA_964489075.1 uncultured Candidatus Saccharibacteria bacterium | reverse complement strand
GGATCATTGGTTTATTTTAGCAGTTTGTGGCTTTCAGAAAGAATAGTAGCTTTAAGTTCTGCAAAATTAATTGAATCATCCTCGATTTTAAAACCTGCAGCGTAAGCATGACCTCCACCACCAAAAATTTTTGCTAGTTTATTTGCTATTGGGGTTTGCTGCCCGCAGCGAATAGCGGCGGTTATTTTATTTTTGTATCTTTTAAGGGCAATACTAATTTTTACACCTTCAACCATACTCATTTCTGCAACAATTAGTGCCCCAGGATTATACAAAGGACTAATTTCAAAAATTTCGTCTTCGGGGATTGTGCAAACTGCCAGCTCTCCTTCAAAATAAAATTCAGTTCGTTCGATTAATTTTGCCTTGTACGCATAAACTTTCGGATGCATTTTAGAAAATTCTCGTCTGGACTCTTCAAGTTTTGGCCTATTTGCGCCATTATCAATTAGTTCCGCTATTCGGCGATAAGTATCACTCGTAGGGCCATCAACGGTTAATCCCAAAGTATCAGACAGTATTGATTGCATCAGTAGTTCGGATGCCTCGGTATTAAGCTTCCAGCTGTAATTTTTTGCAAGTTCAAAAATAAGCTCACCAGTTGATACGAATTCTGGTGCATTAGTAACTATGCTTGCATATGGAATATCGCACTCAACTCCGGAATGATGATCAAGAACAATTACAGGCTTTGCGGCTACCCACATCTTTTGCTCTGATGAATTTAGCTTTTCAAGTAGCGAATTTGCGGAGGTGTCTACAATAATACTTACATCAAAATCGTGAGGTATA
The DNA here is from genome assembly GCA_964489075.1 of uncultured Candidatus Saccharibacteria bacterium. GTDB lineage: Bacteria > Patescibacteriota > Saccharimonadia > Saccharimonadales > CAIOMD01 > JBBRSL01. The sequence goes on along the minus strand of CAZAXJ010000002.1, from coordinate 3,300 downwards.
TCGGCAGAAACTCTGTCCCAACCATTTAAATATTTTAAATAGGTTGGAATATCTACACCGCAGTACATAAAAACTTCTTTGCCTAAATCGCCAAGTATTTGTTCTAGGGCGAGAGAGCTGCCTAGACTATCGCCATCAGGGTTGTCTGCCTGAATGATCAATAGTTTATTTGCATTATTAATTGCTGCTTTTATTTCTGTAAGATTGGGAATCATAAACTTGTGCGTCCTTCTAAAGCTCTGGATAGCGTAATTTTATCTGCGTATTCTAGATCAACTCCAATAGGCAAACCGCGAGCTAAGCGAGACATTTTAATAGCTGTATCTTTTAGCTGCTGCTGAATAAATAGTGCTGTTGATTCGCCTTCGACTCCGGCATTAGTGGCTAAAATGATTTCTTTTACGCCGTCATTTTCTACACGTTGCTTCAGCTCTTTTATTCGTAGGTTATCTGGACTTACGCCGTCAATCGGAGATATAAGTCCACCCAAAACATGGTAGGTTCCCTTATAGCTACCAATTTTTTCGATTGCGACAATATCAAACGGTTCGGCAACAACCGCAACGAGAGTTTTATCGCGGTCTTCGGCCTCGTACAAAGGCGATATTTCTAATTCTGCATCAATTAGTGCAAAAGTTTTTGGGCAATATTTAATACCATCGTGCAAGCTTAGGAGAGCGTCGCTTATTCTAGTTGCTGTGGCTCGATCGTGCCTTAGACACCAATATGCATATCGTTCTGCAGTTCTTGGGCCAACACCCGGCAGGCTGGCAAACGCTTCGATAGCGGCTTCAAGCGCTTTTGGCAATATAGCCATAAGTTTCTAAAGCCCTAAATTACCTAGGCCACCAAGCATTGGTTGCATTTTTTCGGCTGCAATTTTTTGGCTCTGCGCAATTGCGTCTTTAACGGCATCTTCTACCCAGCGTTCCAGTTGGCCAATATCGTCCAAGTCTATATATTCGGGATCGATATGAATTTTCTTAATTTTTTGTTCACCAGTAATTTCTACCCTAACTGCGCCATCGCCCGCTTCAACCTCGATGATCTGTTTCTGTAGTTCTTTTTGCAGTTTACGAACTTTCATAAGCATTTTTGCTTGATCAAATTTACTCATTATAACTCCTCTTGTACTTATTCTGATTTTACCACATATACCGCCTTTGTATCAGGGGTATTTGGCCAAGCTATAAAATATCTTTGCAAATGATAAAAACTTGTAAACCCTATCGCGGCAACAACCAAGAAAACGCCAATTGTTCTTGCAAGCGGATTTCTTGGAAAGAATGAAAACCATTCGTTTAAAAGCTCGACTATTCCACTAATGATGCACACATATACCAGAGATAAAAGTATAGTAGCGTTAAGCTGGAATAATGAGCTTAGCGGCAACACTAAAATCAGCAGAGCCATGCTGCAAAATAATATGATACTTCTACGATTTTTTATCTTTTTTGCATAGTGGTAAGCGCCTAAAATAAACATTGCCGTTGAAAATATATCAAGTAACGGGAGCCTACCAAGATGGAGCTCTGGCGTAAGTGGTGCCCTAAAGAATGGCATAAGCACCAAGTTCATTAAATTATGAGCATATTCAGAAACTGAAGGCAAAACTGCAGGAATTCCGAAAAGAATTTTTATAATCCCAGGATGTTGAACAGTAGCGATTATTAAAGGAAGTATAAGAGTTATCCAGAGAGCTATTCCTGCTAACCATTGCCACGGTTCGATTTCTTTTAATTTTTTGCGAGATTGGATAAGTAGTACGACAAAAGTCACTATTAATATCCACTGCATATAAGGGATATAGTCTGCGAATGCTACAGCCGCAGCAAACGCAAAAATAGCCAAATATTTAAATTTTTTGGCTCTTAAAAGCCATGTGAACGCGGCTAAACATAATAAGGGTGAAAACACCATTAGTATCGCAGGGTTTGCCATATGCGAAACATGTAAAAGCCAGCTACTAGTAATAAATAACAATGTGCCAACAGTGGCAATCCGAATATTAAACCACTTTTTTACTACGTAAAATAAGCAGGCTGCGGCTAGAAGGCCGTATACTGCGCTAATTAAACGGGCAGCGTTAAGCATATTACCGGTTGTACTACCCAATAAGTAAGTAGGTATTGAGTAAGGGGCATTAACAGGTATTTCGAACGGATTTGGAAAAGTTTTAATACTTGCAAGAGTTTGTGTTTCAAATTTACTTTGACCTTGCACGAGTGTGTCTATCTGTAGGCTAAGAATGAGTACTGCGATTGTGGCTACAATTAATGCACTAGCAATACCTCGCCAATGGTCTCGTAGCCATTCGGTACTAACGTTAAAAAAGCGGTTCATATTTTCGGTGTCTAGTATACCATGAGCAATACAAGTTATTTGTCGAATGGTGTGTTTTGAACTTGTGTGGTTTGGCGTTTATCAAGGCTTCTGAATCTTTGGCGTTCTTTATCAAAGTAAAGTTCGACTTGGCCGGTTGGCCCATTACGGTGTTTTTTAATAAATATGTCGGTAATGTTTTTTCTGTCTGTTTCGGGATTGTAATAATCTTCGCGGTAAATAAACGCAACCACATCGGCATCCTGCTCAATTGAACCAGATTCACGAAGGTCAGCTAGTTGCGGAATTTGTGGGCTACGTGATTCAACTGATCGACTCAACTGGCTTAGTGCGATTACAGGAACATTTAGCTCGCGAGCAATGGCCTTTAGTCCACGACTAATTTCGCTAATTTCCTGCACCCGATTACCTTCCCCGCCATATCTATACCCACCGCTCATAAGTTGAAGGTAGTCAACTACAATACAGCCTAATTGTCTTTGATGTTGCTCTCGACGGGCTTTTGTTCGCAGATCGCTCACTGTAATGCCCGGCGTGTCATCGATGTAAATAGGTGCTTCACTTAGTGTGCCCATTGCTTGTCCAATTTTTTCAAAATCAACATCACTTAAATTACCAGTTCGTATATTCCAAGCGTCAACACCAGATTCCATTGAAAGCATACGATCAACAAGCTGTTCTTTGCTCATTTCTAAGCTAAAAACAAGCACTGGTAGTTCTGACTTACCTGCTATATTATGCGCAAGGTTTAAGCTCAATGCTGTTTTACCCATACTAGGCCTTGCTGCAAGAATTATAAGGTCGCTGCGCTGTAATCCGGCCAGTATATTATCTAAATCTCGTAAGCCGGTTGGAACACCTCTAATTTTACCTTTGTCTTTGTGAAGTTCATCTAATCTATCAAAGCTTTCAGCCAAAATTTCTTCAATCGATGAAATATCTTGCTTAACATGAGCC
>CAZAXJ010000001.1:0-25582 GCA_964489075.1 uncultured Candidatus Saccharibacteria bacterium | reverse complement strand
ACGAACTTGAAAAATCAATGTACGTAACAGCAGCAGGCTTAGCTCTGATCAATCCGAAAGGTGTCTGGAAGTGATAAACTTATTGCCCGACACAGTAAAAGAAGAAATTGCCTACGGAAGAAAGAACCGTAAATTATTACAAGCAATCATAGCGCTAATTATTGTAATTATTGCCTTGGGAGCAGTAACGGTTTTCGGCCAAATATATATTGCAAAAGCAGAAAACAATTACCAAAAAACTGCAGAAATCTCAAAAGCAAGGATCAAAGACCAAAACCTTGAACAAACACAGAAAAAACTAGAAACACTTTCGAGCAACTTTAAGACAGTAGTTCAAATATTGGGTAAGCAAGTTCTGTTTTCTGGTCTATTCGAAAAAGTAGGCTCCACTATTCCTGAAGGTGCTATTCTTACAGGTCTTACTCTTACTAATAACGATACCGCCCTTGATCTAACAATTGCCGCAACCACGCGCGAAGCAGCAAATCAAGCATATATTAACGTTTCTGACCCAAAAAATGAATTGTTTGATAAAGCTGATTTAATAGGAATTTCGTGTATCCAAAAAACTGGAGCAACATCAGGAACAACGTCAGAAACTTCTAGTAAATATCCATGTCAAGCAAATGTTAAAGTTCTGTTCAAATCAAATTCTCCTTTCTTATTTTTGAACACAGTTAAACAAACTGAGGCTGAAAGATGACAACTAAAAAGTTCTACTATGTAATGCTTGGATTTTTAGGATTTAGTATTTTGGCTATAGGAGCAACTGTTTATTTTGGAAGCACTCTTCTTAAGAAAAGTTCAGATAAACTTTTAAGTGCAAAACTTGATAACCGAGTCGTCGAAAAACAAGAGGAATTATACATTCAGGCTAAGAAGAACCTTGTAAAATATGAAGAGCTTGGCAATACAATTGCAAAAGTTTTGCCAAAAGATAAAGATCAAGCTCGAGCTGTAGAAGAACTTTACAAAATTGGTGATGAAACTGGAATTGATATCGTAAGCATAAGTTTTCCTGCATCTACCCTTGGTGTAAAAGCTGCTAAGCCGGCTGCTGGTACCACGAATACCGCAACCACTCCTTCAGCCGCAAAATCATCCGTTACACAAGCTAAACCGGTGGATGGCATACAGGGGGTGCAAGGTATTGATATTAATCTTACGCTTGAGCCCAGTCGAGGACAGACCATTAGTTATAACCAGATGTTAAATTTCTTAAATAAAGTTCAGAACAATAGAAGAAACATGCAAATTACCCAAGTTTCAGTACAGCCAGATGTAAAAAATGGTGGATTAAATTTTAGCGTTTCACTAAGGATATTTGTAAAACCATGAACGTATCAGACATACCTAAAAAAATCGAACCCGCTAAGCAATTTGTGATTCAACATGTAAAGTTATTGGCTTTCATAGCTATCATGCTTGTTTTTGGATTTATGGTTTTAAGAATTTATCAACTTGCAAGTGTAGAGCCAACCGACTCGCAAATTGATGAAAAAATTAGCAGTCTTCGCCTTACTAAACTCGATCAATCTGCCGTAGATGTTATCCAATCACTTGAAGATCGAAATATAAGTATTGAATCTCTTTTTGATAACGGACGAACTAATCCGTTTGAGCAATAATTAATTTATCAGCTCATTCGGTTTCTTACCGAACCTGTTTGCCCTGTTCTGCTTAAGAAGTCGTTCTTTGCTTCTAAAATTATTTTCGAAACTCTGTGTGGAGACGGACAATAACTAAATGCAAAGTTAGCTTGCTCGCCTGCGGTTTCTATTTTAACTTGCCCATAGTTAAAAATATTGGCTATTAACCCTCTTTGCTCACTTGTTACATCTTCAATATTTGATAATGATATCTGTGAAACCGTTCGAGCAAATAAACCTTTCTGTAAAACTTGTATCACGTTTTTATCCGTAACTGTTAAGTGGCTTTGGCGATAAACAACTGTGGCCGCTGCCATGACGACGAAAACGAAAATACAAACAGAAACTGCTATAACTGAAAAAATAGAATATGTTGTGGCAGTGGTGCCAAAATAACTAGGTAGGAGTAATGCTGTTAAAATCAATGCTATCGCCAAACCGGCTAAAGAAAGAATATAAAGTCCGATGATTCCCATTGGATGTTGATGAACCACACACAGAAAACGCTCATCGTGTTCAATTGACTCGATAGTTTTTAAATAGCTGTGTTCCCTAATTGTACCGTGCTTTGCCATATATCTGCATTATAGCAGGGTAGGTTGATCGGCAGCTTTTTCTCTTTTTTTCCCTAAATGTTTGTATGCTTTTGAAGTAACTTTTCTCCCTCTTGGTGTACGCTCGAGCAGACCAATTTGTAATAAATAAGGTTCATAAAAATCTTCGATAGTACTTTTTTCTTCTGAAGTTAATGCTGCTAGGGTTTCAACACCGACTGGTCCGCCACCATGATTATCAATAATCGTGTTTAAAATCATTCTGTCGGCCGGATCAAGTCCAAGATTATCAATCTCAAGTAAAACAAGTGCATCGTTTGCAGTTTTTGTGTCAATTATCCCATCGCCATTTACATCAGCGTAATCTCTTACTCGTTTTAATAAACGGTTAGCTATTCTTGGCGTCAATCTTGCTCGCTCAGCAATAAGTTTTGTCGCTTCATCTTTAGTTTTTATATCAAGAATCTTAGCTGAACGATTAATTATTTTTGCGATTTGATCTTGGTTATAAAACTCTAGTCGATGAATATGCCCAAACCTGTCTCGCAATGGTGCAGCCAAAGAGCCTGTCCGTGTTGTTGCACCTATAATTGTAAATTTTGGTAAATCTAACCTTAAGCTTCTAGCACTCGGACCTTTCCCTAACATAATGTCTAATTTAAAATCTTCCATTGCACTGTATAAAACTTCCTCAACATTACGATTAAGTCTATGGATTTCGTCTATAAATAAAATGTCGCCATCTTGCAAGTTGGTAAGTAAGCTAGCTAGATCACCCGCTCGCTCAATAGCTGGGCCACTTGTAATTCTGATTTGTGCGCCCATTTCGTTCGCAATAACGCTAGCCATAGTAGTCTTACCTAGGCCCGGGGGGCCATATAAAAGTACATGATCAATCGGCTCACCACGTTTTTTTGCAGCTGCAATTGCGAGTTCTAGATTCTTTTTTAATCGATCTTGCCCTATATAACTAACAAAGTCTTTCGGTCTAAGTGTTATTTCAATTTGCTGATCATCGCCAATTTCCTCATGCGTGGGGTCAACAAGTCTTTCAATCATTTTTTCACTCCTCGCAAGGCCGCATTAATTCGTTCTTCTGTAGGTAATTTGCTATCTATTTCTTTAAGGAGTTCACTTGCCTGCTGTGTATTATAGCCAAGTGATAGTAGAGCTGCATGTGCATCATCACCATTAACTGACGGTATGCTTAAAAACGATGTAGCATTTTCATTTGTTTCAAGCCCGACTTTATCCTTTAGATCTACGACTACCCGTTCTGCAACTTTTTTCCCGACACCATTTGCGGCTTGTAAATACTTAACGTTTCCTTCTGCAATAGCTAAACGGACACCGTCTACGCTACCAACACTTAAAAGCGACAAGGCCATTTTAGGGCCAACCCCATTAACACTTAAAAGCAACTCGAACAATCGTTTTGTCTCTATTTTTAAAAAACCAAATAAATCATAGTTTTGTTCTTTTATGTTTTCGTAGATATAAATTTTCGCTTGCTTACCAATACTCAACAAACTCATGTCTTCGTATGTAACAAAAATTCCATAGCCAACACCGTTTACATCTAAAACAATTTGGTCATCAATAAACTCGGCTGTTGTACCTGTAAGTGATGCAATCATTGTTTAGAGTATAGCAAAGGTGTTGTTGCGTAGGTTAGTGCTGCGGCCAATGCATCGGCGCAATCATCTTGTTTTAGCGGCGTGCTTAAACCAAGTAAAACCTTTACCATTTCTTGAATTTGAGTTTTTTCGGCTCTACCGTAACCCGTTAAAGCTTGTTTTATTTGTAGCGGAGTAAATTCAGATATATTCAGCCCAGCCTCGACACCTGCAAGCATTATTACCCCACGCGCATGGCTAACTGAAATAGCAGTCGTTACATTTTTTGCGAAAAATAATTTTTCAACAACCATAATCTCTGGTTTATTGGTAGTAATGACTTCAGCAACGCTGTCATGAATTGTTTTAAGTCTAAACTCTAAGTTTTGATTAGCTGGCGTTCTAATAACACCGGCATCAATAAGTCGATGCTTACGCCCATCAGACTCAATAACTCCAAAACCGACTATTCCCGTCCCCGGATCAATACCAAGAACACGCACCCTAAACCTCTACGCCATCGGCAATATCAAAATTAGTATGAGTTGAGGTTACATCCTGAAGCTCATCTAGCGCATCCATTAACCTATCAATTTTACCCGCTGTTGAGCCGTCAGTTATTTCAATCGTGTTATTTGGAACATAGGTAAGCTCAGCTTCAAGAACTTCTACTCCTCCTGACTTTAACGCATCTCTGACTTTTGCCAGCTCTTTGGGATTTGTGTAGATTACAGACTCTTCGCCAGCTTCTTGCACGTCTTCCGCTCCGGCGTCAAGGGCTGCGAGCATTAGGTCATCGCCGCTGCCCTTTACTCTGATTGAACCTTTTCTGCTAAATTGAAATGCGACTGCACCTGGTTCGGCAATATTACCACCATGTTTGGTAAACGCGTGGCGAACTTCTGGATATGTACGATTTAAATTATCTGTAGCACACTCAACTAATATTCCAACGCCACCAGGACCATATCCCTCGTAGGTAATTTCAGTAAGCGCGGCTGCATTTTTGTCAGCTACACGCGCTATTGCCCTGTCAATATTACTCATAGGCATATTTGCAGCTTTTGCTTTGTCAATAACCATAGCTAAGCTAGGGTTCATAGTAGGGTCAGCCCCAGCACGTGCTGCAACTGCTATTTGGTTACCTAACCGTGTGAAAAGTGCGCCTCTTTTTGCATCATTGGCACCTTTTGCTCTTTTAATTGTCGCCCACTTAGAGTGTCCAGACATAAAAATCCTTCTTTACTATCACTTACTACTTTCTACTATTGTAACAGATTGAGCTTTCCTACTTAGGCCACTAATAAAAGCGACTATAGCACCATACATCAAAGCCATGCCAATAGCACTAATACTTATTACTAAGTTTGCATGTGGGATATTTGCAAAAAGGTCCGCAATCCATAACATTAAATTAAGCAATAGTCTTGCGGGTAATGCAATCCATCCAGAAACTGATGGGACAATCATTCCAGCCAAACCTGCAAACAACGAAAACAGCATTGCAAATGGTACCATTGGCACGACAATGATATTTGCCAAAAAGCCAACAATCGAAAACCGTGCAAATATAAACATAATTAAAGGTAGCGTCATAATTTGCGCGGCAAAACTTTCTACGACAATTGAGGGTAGTAGCCCTATTTCTTTTGGGTCCTTTTTGGTAAATACTTTTAGACAAAGTGGCGCTAAAATCAAAACGCCAAAAAAAGCTAGAAACGACAAGTACCACCCAATATCCCCCCATACATATAACGGATTAATAAAACCAGTTATTGCAGCAACTAATATGATTAATAAAATAGGGCGAATTGTACGCCCAAAATACCAAGCTAAGAGCCCGATGCCTGCGACAAAAGCAGCCCGAACAATTGAAGGCGAAAACCCAGTAACTAAAATAAAAATATAAATTAACGTTATGGCCGTTATAAAAATTTGGAATCTCGAAAATTTACTCATAATTTTCGTAACAGCTCGAATGATTATAGTTAAGTTATAACCAGAAACTGCAACTATATGAGTAAGCCCAGCAATAGTTAGCACCAAAGATACATCATCTGGTAATAAGCTACGCTGCCCAACTAATAATCCGATGCCGAAGCTTGCGGCAGGTTCTGGTAGAGCATTTTCCATGCCTACAACAAATTTTTTGCGAAATATTTCTATAGGGCTGTTCGCTGTTGCAAGTACATCGATATCTGCATAATAAACTGCAGCTTGTTTACCACCCAGTGTTGGGTAAAGCTTTCCTGTAGCTTCGATATAATCATGGCGATTTATGCTTGGTGTATAGCCACTAATTTTTATTTTACCTGGAGCTGGTTTGCCATTTAGTACTACATTTTCAATACTAAACTCCAGCTGGCCTTTATTGCCATAAACACCATCTTCTGTAGCTAAGCCTGTAACGACTACTTTTTCATAAAAGTTTTTATTATATGCTTGCATTTGTGTTTGCAGGATTCCACCCCTCCACCATCCAATTAGTAAGCCAATAACAATGATTGCAAATATAAAAATAATCGATTTTCTAGCGAGCAACAGCAAAAATATTAAGCATATAATCAACCACGATATTGAAAGTGGCATTGTAAATTTAGAAATAAATAAACCGCAGATTAGCGAAATTAAAAAAAGTACAATCAGAGTCGTTCGGCGAATTTTTGTTTTTTGCATCAGAATTTATAATTTTAACACTAATTTTAAGATGTTGTAACAATTGACTTTTAAGCGGTTTTCAGGCAAAATAACATTTGAATTTTTAATTCTTTAGTCCATAGTTCAACCGACGCAGGAACTACAAAATTATTAATCGGCACCTGTGCTCTAGCCTTAGAGTGCGGATAACGGTAAATAATAAAACTCTACTTGGGTCCATAGCTCAGCCGGTTAGAGCACCTGCCTTTTAAGCAGGGTGTCGTGGGTTCGAGCCCCACTGGACCCTCCAAATAAACACCACACTAAGCTACAATGTTTATTTTTTGTGTTTTTTACTGTGTTTGCCGAGATGTTTTGGCTTATGAGCCCATAAATGTAGCACACTTGCCAATAAACCAGCTGCTGCGGCTAACCCAAAATATGGCTTAACAAGTCCGTACATCTGGCTTTCCTCAACTTGTTTTTGTATTTCGTAAGGCAAACTTGCGGAAATAAACATTACCGCAAGTACTGCTGCGGCTAAAGCCGGTATTAATTGCCAAATTATCCCCGGTGTTGTAATACTTTTACGTAAACCTAGCAGTAAAACAACCGGAGCAATCACAATAAGAAATATCTGCACTATACTAAGCATAGGTACGTTAAAGTTTACTATTGAATTTACAATCTGTGTGGCATCTTGGGCCACAAGCTTGCTTACAATTGATCCTGCACAAAGTGTGAGAAATATTGCTACCGCATTAGATCGAAAAAGAAGTGGTAAAAAAGCAAAAACGACTCCGCAGGATATCAGTAAAATTAGGGTCGGATTCATATGATAAGCATAACATCTTTAAAGGCGAACTGAATCGCCTAATTTAACTCCTGTTTTGTCTATTGCGCCAGAATTGAGTTCAACAACATAAGTTGCTGGGGTTTCAGGAATAAAAACATTGGGAAAGCTGTCTGGTGTTGCATTCTTTTTTATATGTACAATTTTTCCATTTGCATCCAACCAAATAATATCTATAGGGAATCTCATGTTGAGCATCCAAATTTTCCATTTTTTGTTTTCTTTAAAATCAAAAAGCATACCAGTATTTTGCCCCAAACCATCACGTTCCCCCAATCCTTTTTCGCGTTCAGCTTCAGTATCCGCAACTTCAACAGTAAACGATTCTTTACCAACGGTTATTGTTTTGGGATTTTCTTGCAAAATACTATAAAGCCAAAGTACAACAATACTTAAAAAAATAACTATTATAGCAACTATAGATAGCTGAACTATTAATCCTTCTTTGCTACGCGCCAACGCGATCTTTGCGGTTTCTTTGTTTTGCATTTTGTTCTATATATTCAATTATTTTTGCAGCTACATTCCGATTAGTTACTTTTTCTATGCTAAAACCTGGGCTCGCATTAACTTCTAAAACCAGTGGACCCCTATCACTTCTCATCATATCTACACCGCATATTTGCAAACCCATCGCTTTTGCCGCTTTAAGAGCGGTTTTCTTTTCGATATCGGTAAGTTTAACTATCGTTCCTTTTCCACCTTGATGTAAGTTTGAGCGAAAATCGTCATCGAGACTTTGTCTTTGCATACTTGCTACAACGCGATTACCAACAACGAAAGCACGAATATCGGTACCAGCACTTTCAGCTACAAACTCTTGAACCAAAAAATTAACACCTTCGACATAAAATGCTTGCATTACCGCTTTTGCCGCTTTTTTTGTTTCGGCTAGTACGACACCGTTACCATGTGTTCCGCGAGCTACTTTTATAATTACAGGGGTTCCGCCGACTTGCTCTAGTACATCATCAATCTCCGCAGTTTCCCTACTGAAAACTGTATTTGGTATTCCCACACCATATCTTGCCATAATTTGCATCGAACGAAGCTTGTCTCTTGAGCGAACTAGAGCGATGGATTTAGTCGTCGTATAGACACCCATCATTTCAAATTGCCTAACAATTGAAGAACCATATTTGGTATAGCTGTTGGCTATTCTGGGAATAATTGCATCGAAATTTGAAATATCTTTGCCCTCATAACGAACGCGAGGTTTTGCACTTTCTGCAGTTATGTAGCATTTTGCATAATTAATAACACTAACTTCATGTCCGCGACTAGTCGCTTCTTCAGCCAGTCGTTTTGTTGAATAGTTGCCCGGGCCGTTAGAAAGAATAGCTATTTTCATGAGTATTCCTTGTTCGAACCTTATCGATTATCCTGACCCACGTCAACCAAAAAATTACTTTGCATTAAAAACTTTCTACCTAGAAGCACGGGGTATCGCATACTACTTCTGTTTGACAGTGTAATTGTGATTGGATACTGATGTGTTCCAATTCTGATTGTAGTTTTTATATAATATCGATGTTCAGAAATTCCGTTTGAGCTTCGCACTCCACCAACCTCATATTGGCTAGTTTTAATTTCTACCTCTGGATGATCGAACGGCGAAAATTGAAGCACCATGCCTTTGTTCGTTTTGAGTTCTTTAATTTTTGTACAATGGAGCGCTCCACTGTAAGCACCCGTATCAATTTTTGCCACCACGTTATTAATCCCAAATTCAGGGAAACTTACTTTTTCAAACTTACCAATAATATGCTTCATTTTAAAATTATTAACAAATCAAATTATTATAACATAAATATTATTATTTTACAATATTACTGGTTCGCCTTAACAACCCTCATAAAAACAAAAACTATCGTAACAACAAGTATCGCCAGAATCATAACTATCATCGTAATAAAACCATTTTGATTTGTATTTTTCATCTTGCTCCAATTATACGCATAATTCTCTTTGTTTCGGTAGTATCAGTATGGTTATATTTGCCAAGAAACATTCTTATAAACGCAGCCTTGTCATCTTTTATTTGCGCTAGATATTTAGAATTTTTTACAAGACCTTCGTAATAAACTTTTGCTTTGGTGTATACGATACCTGGAGTAAAGCAATCTGTGCCTCTAAAAATATTTTCGATATGCGAATAAACATCCTTTTTTGATTGGCTTTCATCGTTTTTAGTTATCTCTTTATGATGGCAAGTATTGAGCACGTGCAGTCTCCATGTAATCTCGAATACTTGACGAGCGTCCCTCTTGTAGCCATCAACTCCCAATGCTAAACCGATGTGTATATAGCGTTGTCTTGCACGTTCTAAAGGGCTTGTTTCGTTTGGGGCTGCCAAAAGCGCCATTATGGTTCCCAAGCCTTCTTCTACTGGTAGATACTCAGCCGTACCTGTTGCAAGTAGCGACAGTTCTGGAAACTGAACCCCATTGAAATATCTTCTGGCGTGTACTTCTTGTTCATGCAATATTAGGCCTTTAATTTGGTCACTTGTGCGCTGTGTATCTTTTGGTAAATAGATTCTTTTTTTTGAACCAAGCGTTGATGGTGACGACTTTTTGGAATCAATTACCACCTTCCAATCTTCAGAAAATCCCGCAAAAACCAAAGTTTTGTTCATAATCTCTGCGCATTGAATTGCATTAAATTTTTTGCCTTCAGGAACAACATTTAAAATTGATCCATAAAGTTCATTAATATTTTTTAAATACTTGTCTTTGTCACTTTCAGTAATTATCGCGTGCTCTTTGTAACCCTTTTTTATAAATCTTAGTTCGTGTTTTAAAAATTCAACGATTTCTGTTTCTCTGTGATTTTTTGGTCTGTAATTCTTTACGATTTCCAACTCTGTATTTAAAATTCCGAAAAAATAGCTTTTATTAATATCGCCGTATAATTCACTATTAAGTTCTTTGAATTTTTTAAGTGCACTATCCCTCCAAGGACTCCCTACCTCGGCTGCATTCATTTCGGCTGCGGCCATAACAAGCTGTGATCTTTTTAAATTCATAATTATTGACGCAAGATAAAGTTCAGCTTTATCCCAACCAATAAGTTCAATATTATCGCTAATGATTTCTAACGATTTTATGAGTTGTTTTTCATTATTTATCAACTTATCTAGTTCGAACAATCGTGGATAATCATATTCAGGAACATACTTCTTTCCGGATAAAAAATGGTCACGTTCTTGGGCACGTTTTTGGTGGCTCCCTTCGAAAAAAGTATAGTCAGATACATTACAAAGCGCTGCAATACGCAGCGCCTCGTCTATAGAATTTATTTGCTTATTATTTGCTTTTTCTAAAACAGTTCCCACTGCAACTATTGTAACACTTTAGTTAAAGAAGGATTTTTTACCTGATTGTTTTTGAAATTCTTCTAACAGTTCTTTTTGCTTTTTACTTAACTTTGTTGGAGTTTGTACATCGATTGTTACAATGTGTGCCCCTCGGCTATCGCCTTTGGGGTGTTTTACGCCGTGATTTGACAGCTTAAAGTCGCTGCCACTTTGGGTACCTGCTGGTACCTTCATTGTTATTTTACCGTCTACGGTTTCAACTTCTATTTCGCCACCAAGTGTTGCGGTTACCATATCAACCTGTTCGTGGCTTAAAATTAAGTCGCCTTCACGCGTGAATTTTTTATGAGCTTTAACACGAATGTGAACATACAAATCGCCCTTACTGCCACCTTGAACTGCTTCGCCGTATTCGCGCAATCTTATAGTTGCGCCATCATCAATACCGGCGGGGATTTTTAAATCAATTGTTTGTTCTTTCTTTTTAACACCTTTGCCACCACAAACACTGCAAGCCTTTTCTGGCTTTTTACCTGTTCCGTTACAGTCGTGACAGGTGGCAGCTTGTTGAATGTTGCCTAAAATGGTTCGCATAACTTTAACAACTTGGCCGCTACCTTTACAGGTTGAGCAAGTTTTAAGTTCATAACCCGGTTCTGCACCATTGCCCTTGCAATGTTCACATTCGGCTTCTAGATTAAGCTTCAGTGATTTTTCTACACCAAAAACTGCTTCTTCAAAGTTTAGATCAATTACGGTTTCGATATCACGGCCGCGCCTTGCTTGCTGTCGACTACCCCCGCCACCAAAAAATGATCCAAAAATGTCGCCCATGTCGCCAAAATCAAAGTTGATATTTTGGCTGTTAAAATTAAATCCTTCAAATGGGCTACCGCCGGTTCCTCCACCCGATGCACCACCAACACCGGCGTGACCAAACTGATCATAACGCTGACGTTTTTCGCTATCTTTTAAAACTTCGTAAGCTTCATTAACTTCTTTAAATTTGGCTTCGTCGCCACCTTCTTTATCTGGGTGATGTTGTACGGCTAAGCGGCGGAACGCTTTTTTAATTTCATCCGCCGATGCGTTTTTACCAACGCCTAATACTTCGTAATAATCCCGTTTAGCCACTTAGGCGTCTCCTTAAATTATTTTTCTTTTTTATCGTCTGAGTCTTTTTCTTCGTCTACGACTTCGCCTTCTACAGGGCCATCTTCCTTCTTAGCATCTTCTGGCTTTTCAGCAGATTCATAAAGCTTGGCGCCGATTGGCATTATTTTATCAGTCAAATCTTTCGCCGTCTTCTCTAACTCGTCTTTATCGTCGGTCTCTGCCTTGCCTTGGGCTTCTTTAATCGCTTCGTCTAGAGCTTTTTTATCATCATCGCTTAGTTTATCTGCGTTATCACTTTTGAGTTTTTCAGCCTGATAAATTGCGTTTTCTAATGCATTTTTCGCATCGATAGCTTCGCGCTTTTTCTTATCTGCTTCGGCATTCGCCTCGGCCTCTTTTTGAGCTTTTTCTACATCTTCTTTGCTTAAATTGCCGCTGTTTTGAATGGTAATACTTTGTTCTTTACCTGTTCCCTTATCTTTGGCTGTTACATTCAAAATGCCGTTTGCATCGATATTAAATGTAACTTCGATTTGGGGGATTCCACGCGGCGCTGGTGCGATTCCGTCTAAGATAAAACGACCTAAGCTTTTGTTATCAGCAGCCATTTCGCGCTCACCTTGTAATACATGAACTTC
Organism: uncultured Candidatus Saccharibacteria bacterium; assembly: GCA_964489075.1. Taxonomy (GTDB): domain Bacteria; phylum Patescibacteriota; class Saccharimonadia; order Saccharimonadales; family CAIOMD01; genus JBBRSL01. The sequence goes on along the minus strand of CAZAXJ010000001.1, from coordinate 13,200 downwards.
AACTTGTGGTTGATTATCTGCAGCTGTACTAAACGTTTCGCTTTTACTGCTTGGGATGGTTGTGTTTCGTTCAATAAGCTTTGTACTTACACCACCCATAGTTTCAATACCTAGGCTTAATGGAGTAACGTCAAGCAAAAGTACGTCCTTCACATCGCCGGCAAGCACACCGCCTTGAATCGCTGCACCGACTGCCACAACCTCGTCCGGATTGACACCCTTCATTGGATCTTTACCAAAAAAGGCCTTTACCTTTTCTTGTACTGCTGGCATGCGTGTCATACCGCCAACAAGAACCACGGCGTTAATATCAGTCTTTTTTAAGCCAGCGTCTTTTAAAGCTTTTTCGACAGGAGCAATTGTTCGATCGACAAGCTTACCAACCAAACTTTCTAATTTTGCACGAGTAAGTTTATATTCGAAGTGAACGGGGCCATCTGCTGTTGCTGTTAAGAAAGGTAGGTTAATTACAACCTCGTTAGTTGTGCTTAATTCGATTTTAGCTTTCTCAGCTTCATCACGTAAGCGCTGCATAGCAGCTTTATCATCAGTTAAGTCTTGGCCATGTTCTTTTTTAAATTCTTCAAGCAAATGATTAACAATTGCACGGTCAAAATCTGCACCACCTAAATGAGTGTCTCCATTTGTACTCTTAACCTCAAATACACCATCGCCAAGTTCTAAAATTGAAATATCAAATGTGCCACCACCTAGGTCATAGACGGCAATTTTTTCGTCTTTACCATCTTTATCTAAACCGTAGGCAAGGGCGGCTGCAGTTGGTTCATTAATAATTCGCTTAACTTCTAAGCCAGCAATTTTACCAGCATCTTTCGTTGCATGACGCTGTGCATCATCAAAGTAAGCTGGAACTGTAATAACTGCCTCTGTAACCGGTTGGCCCAAAAATGCTTCGGCATCTGCTTTTAATTTACTAAGTACCATTGCACTTAATTCTTCTGGACTGTAACTTTTATCGCCCATTTTTACCTTAACGCTAGTACCACTTTTAACAATTTCGTAGCCCATTAGCTTAATGTCGCGCTGAACTTCTTTATCTTCCCAGCGACGACCAATAAGCCGCTTCATTTCATAAACAGTATTGCTAGGATTTGTAACTGCTTGACGCCTTGCCACTTGGCCAACTAATCGTTCGCCTGTTTTATTAACCGCAACAACGCTTGGTGTTGTTCTCGCGCCCTCAGCATTAGCAATAATTTCTGGCTTACCGCCTTCCATTACAGCCATTGCACTATTCGTTGTTCCTAAATCTATTCCAATAATTTTTCCCATAAATATTACTCCTCTACTTCTTTGTAACTTTTACCATTGCATGGCGAATTATCTGATCCCCAAGTTGATATCCTTGCTGCAAAACTTCTCCGATAACCTCTTGCTTGCCGTCAGTTTCATCTACTGCAACCGCATCGTGTTTTTGCGGGTCAAATAACTCACCTTGCTTGCCTATTTTTAAAAGACCAATTGCTTTTAGTTGTGATTCAAGTTGACTTGCTACCGAATTTATACCTTTAACCCAAGTATGGTCTTTAATGTCTGTCGGTTCATGGCTTATTGCTCTATCAATATTGTCTAAAACTGGCAGTAGTGCGCTAACGGCTTGTTCTTTACCAGTGTTAATTGCACGGATTCTGTCTTCTTCGCTACGCCTTTTAAAATTGATAAATTCGGCTTGTAAGCGCTGTAAATCTACAGTAAGTTCTGCAATTTGGGCGTCTTTAGTTGGTTTCTTCGCTTTTGTCATTACCTATCCTTTAAATCTGTAGGGTTTGTTCTAAACTTTTACCCGCATACTGCACAAGTGCCATAACTTCTCGGTAGCTTTGCCTGCGTGGGCCAACTACACCAATATAGCTTCGATCGCTGTATGGGCTTCTAAATTTACTAACGATTAATGTGCATCCGCTTGTTTTGCCTACTGGATTTTCAGCTCCGATATAAACACTAAGTGCCTCGTTTGGCGATGCTTCTCGTAACCAAGGTTCAAGGTTATCTAATAACTGTGCTACTTCTTGCACGGTATTACCGCTAACAAATTCTGGCTGGCCAAACAAGTTTGATAAACCACTCATATACAGTTGGTTGCCAATTGTTGCTATACCTAAGTTATGAGTAATCTCTACTAAGCTATCTACTGCTGATTTTATTGCCTGCGCTGATTCACCTGCACCCCTTACGCGTACATCAATCGCTCTCGCACTGCGATCGATAGGTAGTGCCGGTAAGCTTTCAGCTGATTCCGTGACATGATTGACATATGTTCTGTAACCCTTATCAGTGGGGACACGCCCAGCAGAAGTATGCGGCTGTTCGATATAACCCATTTCTTCTAGCCGAGCCATTTCGGCGCGAATTGTTGCGGAAGATACACCAAGCATTTGCCCTAGTAACACAGAACCTACAGGTGCTGCAACTTCGGCATATTGCTCTACAATGGCGTTCAAAATTTGCGCTTGTCGTGGTGTCATAATTGTCACTCGTATTGGCAAAGTGCCAACTACAACCATTTTAATTAAATTAGCAGTCTCCTGTCAAGAGTGCTAATTAACAAAATTATCAAGATCGGAAAGAAGCTGCTGAGCATGGTTGTGAGCTGCTTGTTGTTCAGCTGCACCAAAACTCCCACTCGTAATGTGCTGGTGGAGTTCTTCTACCGTTAATCGTAAATCCCAGTTGATAATAAATTTAAAGTAAGACCTGTCGAGTGCAAGCTGGATTTCTTCTGCCGCACTTATAAGTCTCCGCCTTTTTTCTGCCGGATCCATTGCACCACGGCCATCCAAACGTCTCATCCACTCATCAAATTTTGGCGGAAGTACAAATACTGGGGTACTAGTATCACTGTAGCTCATTACCGTATCGCAACCATGGATATCAATATCAGTAATTGCAATTTTGCTCGAATTAGCCGCTCGGCGCATTTCGGTAAGACTTATCCCCGAGACTTGCTGATTATGTATTACGGCAGCTTCGATGTAAGCACCATTTTTTAAACCTTGTAAAAATTCATCTTCGCTTTTAAACCAATACTCTTCCCCACTTCTTTCTGGTACTCCATTATTTATTCGTGGATGTCTAGTAGTGTCAGAAACTACATAAAAGTATTTTCCGGTCATAATAAGATTTTTAATTATCGTGTTTCGACCAGCGGCAGTCGGTGCAGCCAAAAGTATAAAACGTGTAGTTTGTAGTAGATCTAAAATTTCTAAACTGGGACGATAATTTTTCAAAATTCTTTGGAATTCGCTGAGATGTTTTAAGGGTGCTTCAGGATCAAACATAAGATATACTATACCGGATTACTGAGAATTTCGAGCAGACGATATGCAATTTTTCGTGCCTTTTTGTCTGATGCTGGAACTTCATCTTCATAAGAAAATCTATTAAATTCTTCCTCGGCTACCGATAAATCATCATTCAGTAAAAAAACCATTTCTTCATCGTTAAGTGATGTTTCAAGCGAATAACAAGCTTCTTTAGAACGTTTCTTTTTTTGATCAGAGCTCAAGTTATGAGAACTAACTCTTTTTTGCCATACATCAAAATTTGGAGGGACAACAAATATACTTTTTGTATCTTTAAAACCTAAGTTTCTAAAAATATCTATTACGCTTGCGAGTACTGCAAATGTAGCCAACCCCTCTTTTGGGTAACTGCTTGCTCGTGTTGCGTAAATATCGCCTGTTGGCGACATAGCTATTTGAGCAAATCTACCATTTTTTATGTCGTTTAAAAGCTGATTATCTTTTTTAATAAAATTGTAGTCAATACCGCTAATTTCTTCTGCTCGTTTATTTCGAGTAGTGTCGCCAAGCACCAGTGGAATTGAGCTTTGCCTCATCAATGTTGTTTTTCCGGCGCCACTAGGGCCTACGGTCATAATCAAAGTCAACTTACCAAGTTGATCTACAACTTCTTCTGAAGGCGTATAGTTTTTTATCAAAGCTTCTAAATCTTCCATGCTAATCTCTTTTGAGCATTACTGTAAAAGCTTCTGCCGGAATATCTACCTTACCGAAACGCTTCATGCGCTTTTTGCCTTTTGCTTGCTTAGCAAGTACTTTCTTTTTACGAGTAACGTCTCCGCCATACAATCCTGTTGTAACATCTTTTCTGTATGCACTTAAATCTTCTCTGGCAATAAATCTTCCGCCAACAGCTGCCTGCAGTGCAACTTGAAAGTTCTGCCTCGGAATAACGTCTTTTAATTTTTTTACCGTACTTCTGCCTAGTCCGTCCGCTTCAGATTTATGAACCATAATACTTAAAGCATCAACGCGTTCGCCCGCAACATAAAAATCTAATCTAACAAGATCTTCGGTTTTATACTTGTAGAGTTCGTAATTAAAAGATCCATAGCCACTTGTAATACTTTTAAGCTGATCATAGAAATCCGTTAATAAATTAGCGAGTGGTGCATCAAAACTTACCAACGCCAACTGCGCATCAACATAGCTCAAATTTTTATGTGCACCTCGTTTACCAACTATTAACTGAATTACAGCACCAACATAATCCTTTGGGCAAACTACCTCGCCTTTTATCCAAGGTTCTTTTATTTCTGTTATTTTTGCAGGATCAGGCAAATCACTTGCACTTTTTATATCAAGTTCTTCTCCGGTTGTCAGTATCACATGATAGTCAGTGCTTGGATTTGTTACGACAAGTTCAAGCCCATATTCTCGCTCTAATCGTTCTTTTACGATATCCATATGCAGTAAACCCAAAAATCCTACTCGGACTCCAAAACCAAGTACTGGAGAATTTTCTGGGGCAAACTGTAGGGCTGAATCACTTAAACTAAGTTTTTCTATTGCGTCTTTTAATAATTGATAGTTTTCGTTGCTATCCGGAAAGAACCCTGCGTAAACAAACGGTTTTACTTCTTTATATCCTGGCAATGCATTAGTTGCTTGGTTTTTTTCAAGTGTAATCGTGTCGCCGACACGTGCCTCTCTTGTGCTTTTTAAGTTAGTGACTATGTACCCTATCTCACCACTTTTTAGGATATTGGTAGGAGACATGTCTGGATTTAAGCTGCCTACTTCTAAAGCAATTCCACTACTTTTTGTGCCTAGCATTCTAATAGCTTCAGATTTGCTAATGGTTCCGTCCACTACTCTCAAATATAAAATTACTCCACGATAATCATCATAATAACTGTCAAAAATAAGTGCTCTTGTCGGGTCTTCGGATTTACCTTTTGGGCTTGGAACGACTTCAATAACCTCATTTAGTACTGCTTCTACTCCTTTACCAGTTTTTGCAGATATATGTAGTATGTCTTCTTTTTTACAACCAAGTAGCGAGATAACTTCAGCACTAACCCGTTCAACATCAGCTGCGGGCAGATCAATTTTATTAAGTACTGGGATAATTTTTAAATCGGCTGCAAGTGCTAGATAAACATTTGCAAGTGTTTGTGCTTGTATGCCTTGACTCGCATCAACAACCAATATTGCACCTTCGCAAGCTTCAAGGCTCCGAGAAACCTCATAACTAAAATCAACGTGGCCCGGTGTGTCGATTAAATTAAGCTCGAAGTCTTTGTACTGCATTCGAACTGGTGCAAGCTTAATTGTAATTCCCTTTTCGCGCTCTAAATCCATACGATCTAAAAGTTGCGCCTTCATGTTGCGCTTTTCAACCGTATTCGTAAGCTCCATTAATCTATCAGCTAATGTACTTTTGCCATGATCAATATGTGCAATGATGCAAAAATTTCGAATAGTTTCCATAGTTTCAGTCATACATTATATAGCTCTGTATCTGATTAGAGCAAAGACTTATATTTTTATTGGCCTTAAAATCATTCTCTTAAGGCGATTCACAACAAGCCTTGCTTCGCGCAAATCGAATATAAAGGATATGAGCACGTGAATACTCAATATTATTGCAGAGAAAATGGTTAGTTTGGCAACCAATACAAAACCTAAGTCGCTAGAATTTAAAGGCATGAACTGTATAAGAATAAAGCTTGCAATTGCAGTAAAACCACCGACCGAAAATATTCTTACCAAGTTTGCCAGAAACTCAGGATTAAACAACTTACGGTCACGTTTTATCATTACTGCCACTAAAATAAGTACCTCGGTTAAAGCAACAATACTTTGCGAGAGCGCCAAGCCAACAACACCATATGCTGTTGGCTTTGATAGGTTGTAAGCCAGTATTACGTTAAGCACAATTACAAATAACGAAACATATAACGGAGTTTTTGTATCTTTATGCGCATAAAAATAACGTGAAACAATTGTATATATAATCCTAAAAAATATAGCAATGGCTAGAAAGCCAAAAATCAGCGCAATTTCTCGGTTATCTCGCGCAAAGATAATACGCGCTAAATACCCTCGAGTGAAGTAAGAAATAATTACAATCGGCAACGAAATCCAAACCATTGTTGAGAGAACCCGTAAAAATTCTTTCTTAAATAAATCTACCCTGCCCTGAGCAAGCCTATCTGTTAATCGTGGAAAGGCAGCGGTAGAAATTGCATTACCAACCAACATAATTGGAGCACTATGCAAAAGCAAAGCATTTTCGTAATTAGTAACAGAACCGATGCTCAATTTAGAAGCAAAACGGGTCTCGGCAATACTGTTAATATAATCAACGCCTTGGTCAATAGACCGTGCTGGTAAAATTCGAAGTACTTCGCGGAACGATTTGTTTTTAAAATCAATGGTCGGCTTGTAGCGAAAATTCATACCGATCATACCAAGCGCGACTATGAGAAGCTGCAAAATTGCACCGGCGGCAACTCCTAAGCCTAAGCCGACTATCCCGAATTCATCGCCAAAGATGTAAATGCTGGCAATAATCGCCCCATTGTAAAATAATGGCGCAATAGCCATGAAGAAGAACCGGCCGACAGCCTGTTGAGTAGTTATTAATACTGTTGAAATTGAAAACAGAAATATGTTGACACTAACAATTCGCATTATTGCAACAGAAAGTTCAAGTTGCTCAGGCGTAAATCCTGGTGCGACTATGTAGTGGAGTAACGGTTTTGCAAAAATAATTATCAAAACTGTTATGACCATCGCAACTATTGCAAGTGCATTTAAAATGTAGCTTGCTACGTCCCAAGCACTTTGTTTGCTCTTTAAAAGTCGCTCGCTTAAGATCGGCAAGAAAGCTACCCCTAAGGCACCAGATGCTAGAGTAAAAAATACAAGGTCTGGTATTTTAAAGGCTGCAAAATATGCATCTGATTCAAACGGAACAAAGTTAGCATTGATTAATTTAGTGCGAAGAATTCCTAAAAATGTACCCAAAAAGCTAGCGCTTGCTAAAATTGCGGCGGCTGATCCTAGGCTTAATCTTTTGTTTGCACGGCGTAACAGTCGATTCATGTATATTTACAACTACTCTTGTATTGATTATAGGTGTTTAAGCTAATCTTTGCGAACAAAAAACTAATAAAGCGCTGCTTCTTTTGGCATTGAGCTACCTTTAAGAATTTCTAGCACCTGCTCGGCTTCAACTGTTTCTTTTTCGATTAAAGCGTTTTTAAGTTCTTCAAGATGTTTAAGATTTGATTTAATAACAAGCTTTGCTCGTTTTGCTGCTTCGGTTATTAATCCTTCGACTTCGTCATCAATAATTTTTGCTGTTTCGTCAGAATATTGTCGTTCATGCATTACGCGTTCTAGCATTATACCCTCCTCAACATGAAACACTTGATCTCTAAGTTTTTTGCCCATACCTTGATTAACAACCATATCCCGAGCAAGCTCGGCGGCCTTTTGTAGGTCGTTCCCAGCTCCTGTCGTAACTCTGTCTGTCCCATAAATCACTTCTTCGGCAATACGCCCACCAAGCATACGTGCAAGTACGTCTTTGTACTCAATAATACTGTGGTATGACTTATCCTCCGGAGGGATAAACCATGTCACGCCACCTGTACCACCTCTTGGAATGATTGTGACTTTATGAACCATATCGCTATCAGGCAAAACATGCCCTACAATTGCATGACCGGCTTCGTGGTATGCAGTTAGTTCTTTTTCTTTATCGTTCATAATCTTATTTTTACGTTCTGGGCCAATTGCAACCTTTTCAAATGCTTCGGTAACATCATCTGCAAGAATTGTCGTTCGATTACGTCGTGCCGCAATAATTGCAGCTTCGTTGGTAATATTTGCCAAGTCAGCGCCACTAGAACCCGCTGTTTTTGCCGCTAGCGAATCAAGATCAACACTTTTATCTAAAGGTTTTTTCTCGAAATGAACCTTTAAAATTGCTAAACGATCTTTTCTGTCAGGCAAGCCTATACCAACCCTTCTGTCAAAGCGTCCAGGCCGGAGAAGCGCTGGATCTAAGACATCCATCCTGTTTGTTGCAGCAATAATAATTACATTTTCGCCATGCTCAAAACCATCCATTTCAACTAGTATTTGATTCAACGTTTGTTCACGTTCATCATGGCCACCACCCATGCCGCTCCCGCGTCTTCTGCCAACTGCGTCAATTTCGTCGATAAAAATAATTGCAGGTGCATTCTTTTTTGCTTTTGAAAATAAATCTCGAACACGGCTTGCACCAACACCAACAAACATTTCAACAAATTCTGAACCCGAAATACTAAAGAAAGGCACGCTTGCTTCGCCCGCTACTGCTCTTGCAAGCATCGTTTTACCCGTTCCTGGGGGCCCAACGAGTAAAACACCTTTGGGTATTTTCGCGCCTAATCCTAAAAACTTTTTAGGAAATTTCAGAAATTCTACGACTTCTTCAAGATCCTGCTTCGCTTCGCCATTACCCGCAATATCGTTAAACTTTACGGGTTCTTTGTCATTTCCGTAAAGCCTAGCGCTACTTTTACCAAAACCAAGTGCTTGATTGCCTTGGCCTTGTGCCGAGCGAAGCATAAATACTAAAACAAGAACGATAATAATTACTGGTAACAGATTTATAGCAAGTGCTGTCCATGTCGCCCCACTGCTACTGGCAGCTTTAAATTCAACTGTTACATTCCGATCAGTCAAACCCCCAGGGCCGTACAAAGTTGCATTTTGTTCTTTACGAGTTTTCTCGGTTGGCTTATCATCGCCTTTTTTCGTAACAGTAATTTTGTCTCCATCAACTTGAAGTTTTGAAATTTCGCCGCTATTAGCACGGTTAATAACATCGTTATATGGTTTATCAGCAAGTTTTGACGGTTGGCGAAAACTAAATAAGAATACTGCTGCAAACAGCGCAATAATTACAATAAAACCTATATTCTTAAGCAGCTTCTTATTAGAGGACTGCTTTCCCTTCTTCTTCGACTTTTTATCCATACGGGGATATTATACCCGAATTACAAGAAATATCTTATTGATTAGTTTGCTTTATTTACCACAAAACGAGCAGAACGTTTAGTTAATTCGATTTTAACGCCATGTGCCTGAAGCATTTTGCCAGGTTTAACAGTTTTTATTTGCACGCTCAAACGCTCAATTGTTTTTCTATCGATATCGTGCACTTTTAAATCTCGCAAAATATAAAGCATAGCTTCTTTTGAAATCGCATGCGGCAGATTAATGAACCACTGCCTATTTAATATTGGTTGGCCTTTGTGTAACCCACGCCGTAAAATAGTTTGTAATTCTGCATCTAGTTTTTTATTGATTATCTGCATATCTTCGATAATTTTTAACCAATGTGCTCGTATCTCATCAGACATCTTAGGTAAAACTTCAAGTCTTATTTTATTTCTTAAATATTTAGTGTCTTTGTTTGATTCATCTTCACGCCATTCCAGCCTATTTTCGTTCGCAAAATCAATAAGCATTTTTTTGGGAATACTTATAAAAGGCCTAAGAAGTCCGGGTTTACTTTTTAGTGATGTTAGGCCATGTCTGCCCGTTCCTCGTAGCAGGTTTATCATGCTAGTCTCAATTAAATCGTCTTGATGATGAGCAGTAACAACTGCTGTTGCTTTATATTTTTCGCGTAAACCATTTAAAAAGCCATACCGTGCTTTTCGGGCTTCTGCTTCACTTGTATCTTTACCAAGTTCTACACGTTCAAGCTCGAATGGCAATCCATATTTCTCTGCCAAATTCATGACAAATTCGGCATCTTCATGCGAATTATGCCGAATGCCATGATCAAAATGAGCAACTACTAATTTACTATTAGTTTTTGTTAAAAGTTCAAGCAGTACCACTGAGTCTACTCCGCCAGAAACAGCGACAACGTAAGTTGCATTTGGTAAATTTAAGCTCAAACTCATATGCCATTCATCATAGCAATATATGGCCTAACAGATAAAAATTTGCTATAGTATTGTGGTTTTAGTTTAGCTATACAATAAGATGACGATGTGGCGGCGTAGCTCAGTTGGTTAGAGCGTAGGACTCATAAGCCTAAGGTCACTGGTTCAATTCCAGTCGCCGCTACCAAGAAAAATCCCGAACTTAATTGTTCGGGATTTTTTTGCCTCCTAAGCAAGAAGTTGATCGATGCTAAGCAGTCGCTCGTCGCTTGTAGGCATGAGTTCGTAGGATAATGCTACGTCGCTCATGGGTTACCTCCATGTTTTTGTTTTTTTGCCAAAACTTGCCTTACTACACTAATAGCAAAGAAGTTCGTAGCTTTTTTGTTCGGCCAAGTAACCTGTTTTTATGTTTTGGTTTTTGTAGCCTTACACAGATAGTACACCTTTTTTGGCATAAGTACTATTGTATTTTTGGCAACCAAATAACAGGTTACTTTTTACCGATTTTTTTACATTTTTGTTGTTGCAATCAACATATATATTATAGCAAAAATTAGCTTAAAAGTCAATAACCTGTTGTCTTCTTAAATTGATCTATTTCGTTAAAAGTTTGGACAACTTTTTTTAATGATGGTGTCTTGTAAAGCCCAGCTGCCTGCTTTAGTGCAGCACTGCTTGGGGTAGAAGTTAAGTTCAAATAGCTTTTACTTAATTTGGTAGACACTTCTGGAATTTTTCTGTCATCAATAAGTAAAACCTCATGCCCAGCCTGCCCAAGTAAACTCAATGTTTCATTTATGGCAATTTCGTTAAAATCTTGCAAAAATTGATATTCATTTAGTGATTTTAATTTTTTATCACGACGTGAGCTCAAAAATTCTTTTTCAGACAACGCACTTTGTCGAATATTCAACTCTTGCTCTAAGTCATTAACTTCCTTCTTTGTGTCCGTAATACCTCTAACTTCTATTGAAAGCTCTGCTTGCAAGGAATGAACAAAAGCTGCTGCTTCTAGCAGTTCTAATTTAGATGTATTCAATATTACGATGTCTGTTTTAGCTAAATTTTGTATAGCCAAGATAGAGTTAGCCTGAAAGCCAATATTAAGTAATTTTTCGTACAATGATGCCCAAGAAGTAACCTTTAACCAATATGTAACATAATAATATGTACTGGCAACAAGTAATATTGTTAAGGCTGCTGTCGAAAAAATACCAATATCAAATAGCAGTAAAGATGCACCCAAGAACCCAGAAATTATCAGTACTATTAATCTTCTGAATTTTTGCTCTTTTTTTAAACGTAGCTTTGGAACCTTTACAAAGTTGCTAGGTTGAATTATTGGCCCAACAACTATTGCGACCCCCTTGCCCTCTACAATATAGCTACCTGCAAAAACCATATTTTTTTGGTCTTTTAGTTTTTGTTTTTTAGTACTTGCAAAGGTATTTTTTTGAACAGCATTCGTAGTACCTGTTACTTCTTCTTCGTCAACAACTAAGTCATTAACTTCAATCAGTCTCATATCGGCACCAACAAAGTCTCCTTTTTGCAAAATAACTACATCACCTTTTACTAACTCGCTTGGTAAAACTTGAAACGTTGACCCACCATCGCGTTTTACGGTTTGTGTAGCTTTAGGATATTTAGCAATGATTTCTAAAATATGCCTCACATAATTTTGTTGCGCCAACCCGAAAACAGCAAACAGGGTTGCAGCTCCAGCGAATAGCAAAACACCTGCTACTTCGCTTAGAATAAAAACTGCAACTGATGTACTAAAGCCAACTAATACTATCGCCCAAAAAATAAAAGGCAGTTTTGGACAATTAACAGATGTTCTCTTATCGACCCTTTCTTTGTTTTTTTTGACCTGTTCATGACTCAAGCCTTGAGTTATGCGAACATTAAAGATAGTTGCAACTTCTTGAGCGGTTGCCATATACGAAGGTTTATTAGTTACTTCTGACATCTTATTTATTGTCGCTTATGCTTATTCAATGATATATTCTTTACTAAGAGAGGGCAAAAAGAAAACTAATGCAAGCAAGTTTACTAAGCACAACTTTGCAGCAAATTCATACGCTTAGCACTCGGGCTGTTTTTGCAGCATGTTTGTTACTTGTCTGTTGTATATTGGCAGCCGGTCTGTTCGCAAAGCATGAAACTCCAAAGCATTATATATTTTTGCTTATAGTCGGTGTTGTAGGCCTAGCATCAGGGGTACTTTTCGCAACCTCATTATTTGTTATTCATAATTCTGATTTGCTTATTTTATGGAGGATCGGTTTATGACAACAGATTCTTTATTTATAACGCTTGTTATTGCTGGAGTCGTTTGTGGACTTACACCAAGTTTAATTAGTATCTATTTGGCACTACTTGCCGGCTCGCTCGGCCGTGGGCATGGCAGCGGACATTTGCTTAAAAATTCTTTGATGTTTTTTATTGGTTTTGTTAGCACAGTCGTTGTTTTAGGAATTTTTTGGTGGGAATTTTTGAATGTGCTTTCTATAAATACTGTAAAATATGCAGCCCTAGCAGTTGCACTTGCCACAGTAATTGGTGGAATAATAGAAATTAAAGACTATTTTTGGTACGACAAAGGAATTGGTCACAGGCCTCATAAAAAAATTGCCCATATTGCTCACAAAAGAGCAATCAAAAAATACGGAGCGTTTAACTCTTTGGTTTTGGGTGTTGTTGCATTCAGTGCTTCAATAACTAACATCGGTCTGTCAGTCATTTCGGTTGCCACTATACTTTTCTTAACCAATACCGATATGAAAAATGAATGGCTTATAGTTTACGGCATATCTTTAATCTTCGCTTTAGTTTGTATCATCACACTTACTGTGAGCGATATCAAGTTAAGCGCTATACTTAAATGGAAAGAAGAAAGCAAGGCCACCATGAGATTAAGTGCCGGAATTGTGAGTATACTCCTTGCTTGGTTGATCCTTTTGATTACT